>CAYQAD010000386.1:0-2203 GCA_964415125.1 uncultured Phycisphaeraceae bacterium
GCGATGAGTGCGGCGGCGATGAGCAATGGGAGGGACTGCTCGGCGGCGGCGTAGACGGCGAGGCCCAGGCCCGCGATGGCGGCGGCGAGTCCGAGGACGAACTGCCCGCCGGTGGAGACGACGGCGCGGCGGACGGTGGCGACCTTGGCTTGGGTGATGCGTCGGGTGTTGACGTGGTCGAGCTCGGGGTCGAGTTCGCCGGCCTTGCCGTAGTCGTCGGCGGCGGAGATGGTGTCGAAGGCGGCGTGGTCGTGGAGGTCGGCCAGCTCGGCTTTGAGGCGCTCGCGGACGCGGTCACGCTCGGTGAGCTCGGTGTCGGCGTCGATGGTGATGACGGGCTTGCGCGGGCGGACCTCGGGCGCGGCTTGGGCGCGCGATGGACGCGCGGGCGACGGGTTGTCGCTTGGGTCGGGCACGGGTTCCCCTCGAGGCGGACGGGCGAGTTTAGTGGGGCCGGACAACCTCATCAATGTTTACATCGGGGCTTCCATTACGGCGTGCTCGGCGGGCGTGCTTGGCCGTCGGGTAGGGCTGGCGATTGCGGTCGCGTCGGCCGGGCGGCGCGGTTTGGAGGTCCTTTGCGTTGAGGGTGGGAAGACGGGCAATCGCGCGGGCTTGCGTGTGGGGCGGTGTGCAACGGCTGGGGTTTGGGGCGGTTGTATACTTTCCGCCCGCTGCGGCGTGTTGGCGCTGCGGGGTTGACTTGGCTTTGACGACGCGCCGCGAGCGCGAGGGAGTTGTCTGATGGATCTGCTGTCGCGTCGGTGTGGTTGGGCGTTGGGTGGCGTGGTGCTCGCGGCGGGGCTTGCCGGGCCGAGGGCGATGGCGCAGGACGGCGGCGTGGGTGACGCGATGGAGGCTGTGGCGAGTGAGGTCGCGGGCGTGGCCGAGTCGGCGGGTGACCTGGTCGATCGCATGCTCGGCGAGAGCTGGACCGACGCGGAGCTGCGCGAGATCGCGGACATGCTTGTTGGTTCGTGGAAGACGCAGCGGCCGGTGTCGTCGGCGGCGTCGGACGAGATCGCGCTGACGATGCACATCGTGCCTGTTTCGGTGTCGGGCCTTGAGCACACGCTGTATGTGGAGCAGGCGCGGGCGGATCAGCCCTGGGCGCCGCACTTCCAGGCGGTGGCGGAGCTGTACCGGTTCGAGGATGGTGTTCGTCTGCGGACGCACGTGTTCCAGCTCAAGGGGGGCGAGCAGGCGGGGCTGCGTGGTCTTTGGCTTCGGCCCGACCTGCTGCCCGAGCTTGATGGGGATGACCTGATCGCGACGATGGATATTGATCTGGAGCGTGCGGGCGATGGATACGCCGGGTCGACGCCGTACCCGTATCCGACGAAGCGCGATGGCGCGGTGCAGATGGTCGGGGCGGTGAGCATCACGGCCGATCGGTTCGAGACGAGCGACCGCGGGATCGCGGCGGACGGCTCGCGGGCGTGGGGCTCGGCGGAGGGTGACCGGTACGTGTTCGAGCGGTTCGAGCCGGCGGCGCGGTACGAGGCACGCGACAGCGGGCTTGGGATCATCACGTACGGGCAGTCGCTCTCGAGCGATCCGATCGGGGATGGCGACCGGGTGAGCTTCGCGTACTCGGGGTATCTGGCGTCGGGGTTCGAGTTCGACTCGTCGCGCCGCGAGGGGCGGCAGCCGATGACGTATGTCCTGCCGGGCCGACTGATCTCGGGGTGGCAGGAGGGTGTGAGCGGGATGCGCCTGGGCGAGCATCGCCGGCTGGTGATCCCGCCGGAGCTGGGGTACGGGGCACGTGGCAACCCGCAGGCCCGGATCGGCGGCACGGACACGCTGCTGTTTGACGTCGAGATCGTCAACGTCGAGGAGACGGAGTTCAGCGGGAACATGCCGACGGGCGACGCGCCCGAGTGAGGCTGGTCTCGAGCGGGCGGGCGCTAGGATCGCGGCGTGGCCGAGCGAGACTTCTATGACGTGCTGGGTGTTGGTCGCGGGGCGACCGACGACGAGATCAAGCGTGCATATCGCGCGCTGGCGCGGAAGCTGCACCCCGATGTGAGTGATGCCCCGGACGCGGCGGAGAGGTTTGCGGAGGCGCAGCAGGCGTACTCGGTGCTGTCGGACAAGGAGAAGCGCGCGTCGTACGACCGGTTCGGGCGGGCGGGGCCGGGCGGAGCGGGGTGGTCGTCGCAGTCGACGGCGGGCGCGGACGTGGACTTCGGGGACCTGT
>CAYQAD010000387.1:0-2201 GCA_964415125.1 uncultured Phycisphaeraceae bacterium
ACGAGCCGATGCCCGTGCATCGCCTGCGGACCGGCCGGGACAGCGTCGATCCGACGACGGCGCGGGTCACCTTCGCCGAGCGGCTGGAGACCGACAACGCCGCGTACCGCCGCGCCGCGGCCGAGGCCCGCGCGATGCGGATGGCGACGGGCACGCCACGCGACGGGGCCCACGAGCCCACGGCCACGGCTGTCGCCCGCGCCGCGGCCGCGTCGCTGCGGGTGCCCTTGGGCGTGGCGCTGGGCGACATCCCCGAGGCGCGGTCCATGACCCAGCCCCCGACGCCGGCGAAGCCCTCGCCCCGCATGCAGCCCGTGCCGATCGGCTCGATCATCGACCTGATCGCCTGAGTAGAGCCCGTTGGGAGAGAGCCCAGCGGGAGAGAGCCCGGCGGGAGAGAGCCGGGAGAGAGAGCTGTTGTGCCGCGGCCCTCCGCGTCGCGGCACGACCACGCACCGGGGCTGCCCGCGCGGGGAGGCGCGCGGCGGCCCCGGTCATTCATACGCGGGCACGATCGCGGCGCCGGGGTAGAACGTCTGCATCATCTGCTGCCACGTGTCGCCCCGCTGGGCGAACGCCTTGGCGTCGTACTGGCAAAGGCCGACGCCGTGCCCGAACCCCCGGCCCTCGATCTCGATCGTCGCGCCGCGGAGGCGGTGGACCATGTCGCTGCTGTGCACGCGCCGCTTGGCGCTCGGTCGGCCCTGCCGACCCGCGCGAGCGTTCGACGCGACGCGCAGATTCTCGGCTCCGATCGTGAAGGCTTTGCCCGAGGTGTCGCGCACGCGGTAGGTGATCGGTCGGCCGAGCGCGTTGCGGCGCTCGGGCGTGATCGCGGCGATGGCTCGCAGCCCCTTGATCGGATGGCCGGTTTGCGTTCCCCATGCGCGCAGGCGTGTGGCGTACGTCGCGGCGTCGCGCCGGACGGTCCAGGTGTAACGCGGCGCGTCCTGGCAGAGATGATCGCGCGGGTGGGCATCGAGCGCGGCCGAGCGGTTGTACTCGAAGCCCTTGGTGGTGGGGAAGGTGTCGCGCGCCGAGGCATCGCGGCCGCCGCAGGTCGAGGAGTAGTACGCGCGGAGCACGCCGCCCTCTGGGGCGCGGAGGACCATGCCGCGGGTCGCGGCGGCGGCCTTGGCGCTGGTGTCGTCGGCCGGGGCGGCGCTGAACGCCTGGTCGGCGGTGGTGGACTCGACATCCCACGCCCGCCCGCGCGCCCGGCTTCGGGCACGCTCGTGCAGCGCGTAGGAGCGGGCTGCGACCGATTGGGCCTCGTACGCGCCGGCCGGCCATCCTCTATACAGCTCGGCGGCCAGCACGCGGGGCAGGTATCGCTCGATGGGCATCTCGAGGACCACATCGATCGCCGGGGCGTCGCCATCGGTCGCGGGGACCAGCAGCACCCGGGCGGGGTACGACGCGTCGCCGATCGCAACGAGCCCATCGGAGCTCTCGATCGTGACGACCGCGTCGGCGTCCAACGCGCCTTCGGCGAAGACAGGGTCGCCGCCGGCGTCGCCCGCCCGGGCACCCCAACGCAGCGACATCGCGGGCGCGCCCGGCACGACCCGCACCGGGCTGGCAACGACAACCGATGGAGTGCCCGGCGTGGTGAGCGTGAGCCGGGCGGCCTGATCGAAGGCGGCGGCGATGGTCAGGGGCGTTGACCGGCGCTTCAGCCGAACGCGAAGCTCGGGCTCGCCCGCATAGACCGAAGGGAATCGCCGCTCCATCTCGGCCTGCGCGGGCGTGAGGGGGGGTGTCGCGTCCGACGATTCGCTCGGCGCGGGGGCGGCGGTCGGCTGGCAGCTGCTGATCGCCACGAGCACGAACACGAGGGCGAGTGCGGCAACGACCGCGGCCTCGATCCGCACCGTCTTGCTGTGTCGCGCGTCCCATACCCGCAAATCGGCGTGCTCCTTCCCCGCAGGTACGATACCTTCACGCTCGATGACCGCGACCGCAACCAACTCGCCCAGCCCGATGTGCCACGCTGCAGCCGGGCGTTCCCGTGATTCGCAGGTCCCGCCGGCGAGGCGTACCCGGCGTGCGATGTGGGCGGTGGCGCTCGCATCGGCGGGGCTGATGCTGGTCGGTTGCTCGGGGCGAAGCCTGACGGTCTCGCCCACGCCGCACGCGGCGCCACCGCTCTCGATCGACAGCAGCGACCTGACGTACACCTTCGTCATGGACGCGCCGAC
>CAYQAD010000388.1:0-2195 GCA_964415125.1 uncultured Phycisphaeraceae bacterium
GCCATGGCCGGCAATGTGTGCCGCTGCGGTATGTACGGCCGGATTCGTCGTGCCATAAAGCAGGTCGCGAGCCAGTCTGTCGTGCAAAGCTACGTTCCCGGGGAGGCCGATCATGGGTAAGTGGACGCGCAGGGCTTTTATCACCACGGGTGTTCTGGCGGGCGGTGCGCTTGCCGTCGGTGTGGCGCTGCGGCCCGGGCACCGCGCACCCGGTGTTGCGGGGCAGGTTACCGAGGACGGCGAGTCGCTCATCAATATGTGGGTGAAAGTGGGTGCGGACAACCGGGTCACGCTCATCGCGCCTCACAGCGAGATGGGTCAGGGCGCACACACCGCCCTGACGCAGATGCTCGCCGACGAAATGGACGTGCGCTGGGAGGACGTCACCTACGAAGAGGCTCCGGCCATCGACGAGTACGCCAACTGGGCGCTTGGCAAGGGCTTCATTCTTGGCGACGCTGACATCCCCGCTGCGCTTGTCCCCACGGTGAACGGTGCGTTCCTCCAGGTCGCGAAAGCGATGAAGCTGCAGGTGACCGGGGGCAGCACGTCGGTCCGCGCCACCGGGGTGTACGGCGTGCGTGTGGCGGGAGCCGCGGCCCGGGAGATGATTCTCGAGGCCGCGGGCGAAAGCTGGGGGGTCGCCCCCTCTTCGCTCGTGGCGCGGGACACGCACGTGGAAGATCCCGCCTCCGGCAGGCGAGCGCCCTACGCGGAGTTTGCCATCGAGGCATCGAAGCGCGCGCCCTCCGCGACGCCGCAACTGAAGTCCCCCGACGACTTTCGGATCATGGGCACAAACCGTCCACGACTCGACGTCCCCGCCAAGGTGGACGGCAGCGCGCAGTTCGGCATCGACGCGCAGTTGCCCGACATGCACTATGCCGCGATCCGCCAGGCGCCGGTTTTCGGCGCATCGCTCGCCGACGTTGACGCGGGACCCGCGGAGTCCATGGCCGGGGTGAAGCAGGTCGTGCGCCTCGACAACGCCGTCGCCGTGGTCGCTGACTCCTACTGGACCGCGAGCCAGGCCCTCGCTCGTCTCGACCCCCGCTGGGAGGAAACCGGCGACGGAGTCGTGGACAGCAACGCCCTCAGAAAGCGGTTCGAGGACAGCATTGCCGGCGCCCGCGAAGGCGGGGGCCCCTCCCAGGACGAGAACAGCGGCAACGTGGACAGCGCGTTCGAGGACGCCACCGCGGTGGTCGAGGCCACGTACCACGTGCCCTATCTCGCCCACGCCTGCATGGAGCCGATGAACGCGACGGCCCGCTTTGGCGAAACAGGCTGCGAGGTCTGGGTCGGCACGCAGAATCCGCTGGGCTTCCGCCACGAGGTGGCCGCGGCGCTGGACATGGATCTCGACGCGGTGACGCTGCACCAGCACTACATGGGCGGCGGCTTCGGGCGTCGCGCCAACGGTGACGTTGCGATCCAGGCGGCACTCATTTCGCGCGAGGCGGGGGTGCCGGTCAAACTGATCTGGTCGCGGGAAGAAGATGTGCGCCACGATCACTACCGGCCTTCGGTGTCATCGTCTTTCCGGGCGGGACTGAACGCCGAGGGCGACGTCATCGCCTGGGAGAACACCTACCACGAGAAGCATGAGCCGGCCGAAGCACCGCTTATTCCGTACGCGGTTCCCGCCCGCCGTATCGGACATACCGACGCCCCGACCCACGTGCCCTTCGGGCCCTGGCGCAGCGTCGATCATTCGCAGCACGGCTTTTTCACCGAAGCCTTCTTTGACGAAGTGGCGGTCGCCGCAGGCCGCGATCCCCTGGCCCTGCGCATGGCGCTCCTCGACGGTCGGGAGCGGCACCGGCAGGTACTTCGCACGGCCGCCCAGATGGCGCGCTGGGACGAGAGCAGGCCGCGGGGCTATGGTCGCGGCATCTCCCTGCAGGAATCCTTCGGCTCCATCGTCGCCCAGGTGGTGGACGTGCATATCGAGGGCGGCGAACTGAGCGTCGACCGCGTGGTGCTCGCGATAGACCCCGGCTTCGCCGTCTCACCGGATGGCCTGACCGCGCAGATGGAGTCGGGCGTGATCTTCGGTCTGACCGCCGCGCTGTATGGGGAGATCACGATCAGGGACGGCGCCGTCGTGCAGAGCAATTTCCACGACTATCCGATGGTGCGAATGGACAAGGCGCCGCTCATCGAGACGCACATCATCAACAGCTTCGAGGCCT
>CAYQAD010000389.1:0-823 GCA_964415125.1 uncultured Phycisphaeraceae bacterium
GCGCAGCACGCGCTTGAGGTCGATCCGCGCCGCGCCCTTGATGCCGAAGGCGCGCGCGATATCGCGTTTCGCGGTCTGGGTCGGGTTGTCGGAAATCCAGTCGAGGATCTGCGATTTGCTGGGGATCTCTGCCATGGAAGGCGAGGTAGCACGCCACCCCCCATGTGTCATGCGGTGGGCGCGTCTTGCGGCCTCCGGCGGGGATATTTTGTGCCCAAAGAAGATCGGAGATCGTCGGCTGTGTCCACGTCGGCGAGCGTGGTGAGGCGGGCGACGGGGTGGGGCAGGGTGCGCAGGGTGTCGGCCAGGGCGTGTTCTGTCGACCAGCGGACGTCTGTGAGCAGATTTGGGGCGGGCGTGGCGGTGCGTTTCAGGCCGATGCCCCAGTAGCCGCCGTCGGGCGCCGGGCCGATGGCGGCGGGGGCGTGGCCCAGGGCTTTGAAAGCTTCGGTGATGTGGGGGGCATCGAGGTTGGGGATGTCCGCGCCGACGAGGAAGACCGGCCCGGGGGCATCGAACGCAGCAGGCGGGCCATTTTCATACCGAGGTTGCCGGGGCCCTGGGGGAGCCTTTGGACCGTCGCGGGCCAGCAGCGGGACGTCAGGGCGGTTTCCGGGGCGACGGCGAGGGTGAGGGACCAGCGTGGATCGGAGAGCTTGCGAAGGAGGTGCGCGGTCTGGTGGCGCACCCACGCGGCGGCGGCGGGTGCACCGATCTCTGCGGCCAGGCGGGTCTTGACCCTGCCGGGGCGTGGTTCCTTGACCATGAGGATGAGGTGGTTGCGGCGCATCTCGGGCGATCCGGGCGGGGGCGGGGGCGTTTG
>CAYQAD010000389.1:833-1269 GCA_964415125.1 uncultured Phycisphaeraceae bacterium
AGGGCACGGGGGTGTTATGGTATGGGGCGGGTCATGTCGCGGTGCGCGATGCCCGCGTCGAGATATTCCGGACCATGGGCGGCGAAGCCGAGCGCTTCGTAGAACGCGATGACCGGGAGCTGGGCGCCGAGCTTGGCCTGGGTGACGCCGTTGAGCGTGGCGGCATGGGCGAGGGCGGCCCGGGTGAGGGTGGCGCCAAGGCCGGTGCCC
This sequence comes from uncultured Phycisphaeraceae bacterium, assembly GCA_964415125.1. Taxonomy (GTDB): domain Bacteria; phylum Planctomycetota; class Phycisphaerae; order Phycisphaerales; family UBA1924; genus CAYQAD01. The sequence continues at coordinate 1,044 of CAYQAD010000389.1, forward strand.
CGGTGGGTGCGTGCGACGCAGACGCGCTCGATCTTCACCGCGGTGCCCAGTTGGCGCAGGCGCAGGGTGCCGGCCGGGGTGCCGCCGACGCGGGCGAGGAGGTGGTGGGCCGCCGCATCGCGGCCGTCTTGCTCGTCGGCTTCCGACACGCCCTGTTCGACACAAAACACCTCGTGGCGCAGGGAGAAGCAGGCGGCGCGATCGGCGTCTGTCGTGGCGGCCGCGA
>CAYQAD010000389.1:1279-2189 GCA_964415125.1 uncultured Phycisphaeraceae bacterium
CCGCGATCTCGAGGATATCGGAGGCTGGACGTGTCACGCGAAATAGTCCGTCAGGATGCGGGTGTAGATCCGGTCGAGGACGTGGATTTCGTCGATTTCCGCGTATTCGTCGACCTGGTGCATGGATTTGCCGGTGAGCCCGAATTCCGCCACGGGGCAGTGCCGCATCACGAAGCGGGCATCCGATGTGCCGCCGCCGGTGGTGAGCGCCGGGGTCTGGCCGGTTTCGGCGTGGACGGCGCGGGCGATGAGGTCGGAGAGCGGGCCGGGCGGGGTCAGGAACGCTTCGCCGGAGACCTTGGTGCGCATGGTGATCTCGACGCCGGTTATCTCGCTGATTTTCCGGGCTTCGGCCCGCAACCAATCGGTCAGACTCGCGCTGGTATGGGTGTCGTTGAAACGCAGGTTTGCCGTGGCGCGGCAGGTGGCCGGGACGACGTTTTGTGCGGGGTTCCCGGTGTCGATCGTGGTGATCGCCACGGTCGTGGCGTCAAAGTGTTCGGTGCCGGCGTCGAGCTCGGTGTTGGCCAGCGTATGTGCCAGGGCGGCGATGGCTGTCACGGGGTTCTTCGTGCGGTGCAGGTAGGCGGAATGGCCCTGCACGCCCTGTGCTTCGAACCACGCGGTCATGGAGCCGCGGCGGCCGATTTTCATCGTGTCGCCAATGGTTTCGCGGCTGGTGGGCTCGCCGACGAGGCACAGGCTCATCGCTTCGCCTTCGGTGTCCATCCAATCGAGGAGGGCGGCGGTGCCGTCGATCGCGTCGCCTTCCTCGTCGCCGGTGATGGCGATGATGAGGGCACCGTCGGGCGGGGTTTGGTGGACGAACCGGGTGGCGGCGGCCACGAAGGCGGCGACGCCCGATTTCATGTCGACCGCGCCGCGCCCCCAGAGGCGGCCCTTGTCCTGC
>CAYQAD010000390.1:0-2174 GCA_964415125.1 uncultured Phycisphaeraceae bacterium
GCCTGCTGCACATCTCCGAGCTTGCCGATCACAAGGTCGAGAACCCGCAGGACGTGGTCAAGGCCGACGAGGAGGTGGACGTGAAGATCCTTCGCGTGGACATCTCGGATCGGAAGATCGGTCTGTCGCTCAAGCGTGCCCAGTGGGGCGACGCGAGCGACGCGCGGGACTCGGGCGACGGCGAGCCGGGGACGCGTGGCGGTGGCGGCGGCGGCATGGGCGGGTTCGGCCCGGCTGGCGGCGGCATGGGCGACCACGGGTCGCTCGGCACCGACAAGATCGAGCTGTGATTTGATTTCGTCGCGGCCCTCCGGCCGCGAGAGAAGAGGCTGGTTTGAGTCGGGCCCATCCGGGCCCGAGGCAGAACTGGTTGGGAGGGCTCGAACCTCCAGGAACTCTGATAACGACAGCGGCCCGGGGCGATGCCCCGGGCCGTTTTTCTATCGTCGCGGCCTGCCCGGTTACTCTCCTCCAGCGTCCGGGCGGCGGCGAATCTCTCCCCCTCGCGGGCGGACACTCGCGAAAGGCGGTTGCCCCTAGCCGTCGCGTCGCGGGTGTGATGCGCGGCGTGCTGGCGGCGTGGGGCGAAGGGCGACGGACCGCGGTGGCGGTCGGAAGCCGAGCGGGCCTTGGGGGCCCGGGCGTGCTAGCAGAGGGCGAGGAAGCTCAGGAGGGTGAGGACAGCGATGCGGCGGTGGTTGGGCGTGATCTTGAGGAAGTTGTGCATGGCTGGTCGTCTCCGTGAGCGGTTTCTTTGGTTGTCTGAGAAAACACCAGATCAACGGGCGTGCCCGCGGGCGGAGGTGGCGTGCCAAACGCTCTGGGCGCGTGTGCGTGGGGGTTTGTGGTCCGAGAACCGTGATCGGGCCGGGTGGGGTTGGTGGGGCGTGTTGCGTGGTGGCAACGCGGGGTGTGGTGTGGCGACACGTGTTGCGTGGACGCTCGCGGCGCGTGCGGTGCTGGCGGCTGGGGTGCTGGGCGCGGGGCCCGGGGGGGCATGGGGGCAGAGTGATGTCGCCGAGCAGGCTGGCGACGTGGGGGCGGGTGTCGGGGAGAGCGGCCCGGCATCGCCCGCCGAGGCGATGCGTGCGTTTGCGGCGGCTCGGTCGTGGGTGGATGCGTGGCGTGTGCCTGAGGCGGGTGAGGCGGCGGCGGGGCCGTTCGCTTCGGGCGTGCGGGTGGAGCTTCGGCTGGGCGGGCGTGTGATCGGGCGGGGCGAGTCGTTGGGCTTGCCGATCGGGACGAGCGCGTCGCTTCGGGATGCGGTGGCTGGGGCGCTCGCGGAGGCGGAGGGTCGACTTCCGATCACGCGGGATGGGTTTTATGAGGCGAAGCGAAGCGAGGCGGCGTCGCGGATGGCGATGTCGGTGGAGTTCGCGGGGGCGATGACGCCGGTGGAGGTGGGGTCTCGGCGTGAGCTGTCGCTGACATTCTCGCCCGGTCTCGAGGGCGTGGCGGTGCGTGTTGGGCGGCGGGTGGCGGCGGCGTTTCCGGGCGAGATGCTGGCGACCGGGCGCGAGGCGGGCGCGGCGGTGGGGGGGCTGGTCGCGCGGGTGACGGAGGATGCGCAGCTGGCGCTCGTGCCGATCGATGAGCTGCGGGCGCGGCACGGGGTCGTGGTGTACCGCTTCGGCGTGACGCATCTTGTGGAGATGGCGCCCGACGGCGGCGGGGGGGAGCGGCTTGCGACGTTTGCGCACCGGGGCGGGCGTGTGGTCGATGCGCGGGAGCTGACGACGGCCGGGCTTGGGGCGTGGGCGTCGCGGCTTGCGGTGCATCTGGTGGAGCGGCTCGAGCGGTCGGAGCGGGCGGCCACGCTTGGGTTTCCGGGCGAGCTCGATCCGCTGACGGGGCGGCTTGGGTCCGCGTCGGCCGGGCCGATCGAGCAGGGTCTTGCGATCCTGGCGCTTCGGCGGGTTGCGGACTCGGCGTGGGCGGACGTGTCGCTGCGGGCGCGTGCGGATCGCGCGGCGGATATCGCGGCGCGGGCGCTGGCGGAGGTGGTGCGGGGTGAGGTGGAGCCTTGGGGTTCGGTGGAGCTGGCGGCGGCGGGCTGGCTTGCGATGTCGGGCGTGGACGAGCCGGCGGTGGTCGCGGCGCGGGAGCGGTGCGCGGCGGTCGTGCGCGCGGTGGACGATGCGTGGGACGTGCGCGCGGGCGGGCGCGGGCTTGTG
>CAYQAD010000391.1:0-2171 GCA_964415125.1 uncultured Phycisphaeraceae bacterium
CCGACCCGTGAGGACGACAAGCCTTACCTGGTCGCCGTTGAAGACGTCTTCTCGATCAAGGGTCGTGGTACTGTTGCCACGGGTCGTATCGAGCGTGGCGTCGTCAAGGTCGGCGACGAGGCCGAGATCGTTGGCCTCATGAAAGAGAACGTGAAGACGACTGTCACCGGCGTCGAGATGTTCCAGAAGACCCTCGACGAGGGCCGCGCAGGCGACAACGTGGGCATCCTGCTCCGCGGTGTTGAAAAGGACGGCATCTCCCGCGGGCAGGTCATCTGCAAGCCGGGCTCGATCAAGCCGCACACCAAGTTCAAGGCCCAGATCTACGTGCTGAGCAAGGACGAGGGCGGCCGCCACACCCCGTTCTTCAGCAACTACCGCCCCCAGTTCTACTTCCGCACCACCGACGTGACCGGCTCGGTCAACCTGCTCGGCGGCGCCGAGATGTGCATGCCGGGCGACAACGTCGAGGTCGAGGTCGACCTGATGGGCAAGCCCGTCGCCATGGAGGCCGGCCTCCGCTTCGCGGTCCGCGAGGGCGGCCGCACGATCGGCTCGGGCACCATCACCGAGATCATCGAGTAATCCACTCGATCACCTGATACCCAACCCCCACCGGACCCGAAAGGGCCCGTTGGGGCTTCCAGAGCCCCGGCCCCGGCCGGGCACCCAAGCAATCCGCGAGTCCACCCGGGTGCACCCCACCCGACCCGCAGCAGCGCCATCCGAGCGTCGGCTGCGGAAAGGAGCAGGTCGAAATGGCAAAGAAGAAGGCAGCGGCTCGCGAGTATGTGTGGCTGCAATGCACCGAGACGGGCGACCTGAACTACCGCACGCAGGTGAACGTCAAGGGCGGCATGCCCGAGAAGCTCAAGGAGAACGGGCTCAAGAAGTACTGCCCCCGCCTCCGCCGGCACACCGAGCACAAGATCAAGCGCAAGTAATCCAGCCGCGGCGACCGGTGCCCCGCACCCAGGCCGCGACTCGCGCAATACGGCGGTAGCTCAGTTGGTAGAGCAGTGGATTCCAAATCCACCGGTCGAGGGTTCGAGTCCTTCCCGCCGTGCTTGAACGACACCCGCCCGCCGCCACGCGCCGACCTTCGGCACACGCGCCGGGCCACACGACCGCCAGCCGAGCCCCCTCGCCCACCTCGCGTCGGGAACCAACCGGTGCGGCGGGGAGACAGCAACCACCATGGCAGGCGCGATCTACAAGCCGGGGCAGGGATACTGGGTCCGCGTGATGACCGCGTGCTTCGTGGGCGTGCTCGTGCTCGCCACCGCACTCTGGGCAGCCGAGCAGACCAACCGCTTCGACCCCCCCACCGTCGGCTACGACGTGCCCATCGCCTCGGCGACCGGCAACGTCCCCCTCAACAGCAGCGTCGACCTGCTCGACGTCGCGGGCGACCGCGTCGCGTCGGGCATCGTCCAGTGGGAGCAGCAGGGCTCGGCGGGCAAGATCCTCCGCATCGGCGAGATCATCACCGCCCCCGACCGCGACCCCACCGAGGCCGCCCGCGTCATCGCGTCGGACGAGGGCAGCGACTTCCGTGCCTCGATCCCCCGCGCCTCGATCGCCAAGGCCCTCGCCTTCCCGCGGGTCTATCTCCAGGGCGCCGTCGCGGGCGTCATCCTGCTGGTGGGCGCGATCATCATTTACGTCTACGTCGGCGTGAAGCGCCGCCCCGTGGACTTCCTGATCAACACCGACAACGAGATGAAGAAGGTCAACTGGTCGACCCGCCGCGAGATCGTCGGCTCGACCTGGTGCGTGGTGGCGGCGAGCGTGCTGATCTCCGCCCTGCTCTTTGGGATCGACTACATCTTCAGCACCTTCTTCCGCGCTGTCGGCGTGCTCGACATCGGCTGACACAGTTCGCCCCGCGTCACCGCGCCGGGCCCAGACCAGGAGGGACCGCCGAATGAGCGAGACCCCAAGCGACGCCGCACAGGCGACAGACACCAACGCCGGCGAGACGACCGACACCAACACCCCCGCCAAGCCCGACGCGGCACCCGCCAGCGGCGCCGCGCTCGACGGCCGACCCGACGAGCGCGGCGACATGATCGAGGGCGACGAGCCGGTCTGCCGGGAGGGCATGAACTGGTTCGTCCTCCGCGTCGCCTCCAACAAGGAAAACTCCGTCCGCGAGACGCTGCTCCGCA
>CAYQAD010000392.1:0-2169 GCA_964415125.1 uncultured Phycisphaeraceae bacterium
ACGTCCTCACCCACGCCTTCTTCAAGGCGACGCTCTTCCTCGCCTGCGGCGCCGTTATGCACGGCTTCGCCGGCCAGCTCGACCTCCGCAAGCTCTCGGGCCTCCGCAAGATGAAGGGCTGGGGCGTCGTCTCGATCGCGATGCTCATCGGCTGTCTGAACCTCGCGGGCTTCCCCTTCACCAGCGGCTACTTCTCGAAGGACATGATCCTCGCCGAGGCGTACGCGACGCCGGGCACGGCGATGATCGGCTGGATCCTGCTGCTCACCGCGGGCCTCACCGCGTACTACACCTTCCGCGTCTACTTCCGCGTCTTCGAGGGGCCGGTCGAGTACCACCCGGGCGACGATCTGCACGACCATGCAGACGATGAGGCGCATGGCGAGGAGCACCACCACGACGCCGACGAGCACGGCGACGATCACCACGCGGGCTTCCACCCGCACGCGCCGGGCTGGGCGATCAACACGGTGCTGGCGACGCTCGCGGTGTTCTCGATCGCCGCGGCCGGGCTGTACTTCATCAACAAGAAGGAGCACGGCTGGGTCGGCTCGATGGTGCACGACTCGAGCGCCAACTACGTGGGCACCGCGGCCTTCCTCGATCATGCGGCACACGCGGGCGGCGCGGCAGAAGGTGCGGTAGGGGGGGCGGCAGACGGGGCTGCCAAGCACGCCCACGGCACGTTCCTGGGTTACGACCCGCACAAGGTCATGTACTACGTCTCGGCCGTCGTCGGCGCGATCGGCATCGGCATTGCGTTCTTCCTGCACCTGCTCGGTCGCAAGCACGCCGAGACGGCCCGGGCCGACACGCTGCTGCCGGCGCTCGGCCCGATCCCGCGGTGGGCGCAGAACAAGTGGTACGTCGACGAGCTGTACCACTTCCTGATCGTCCGCCCGCTCTGGGTCATCAGCCACATCTTCCACCTGATCGACAAGCTGCTGGTCGACGGGCTCGTGAATCTCTTCGGCCTGCTGCCGCGGTTCGGCGGCTCGGCGATCCGGCCCAGCCAGTCGGGCGTGCTGCACGGCTACGCGGTCGGCATGGCGGGCGGCGTGGCGATCCTCATGCTCGTCGTGCTCGTGATGGTGCTCCGATGAACCAGCGCTGCTCTATCCACATCGCCCCGACGACCACTCCGCTCGACGCGTCCCTCCGGAGCCCGGCATGGAACTGAGTTCCGTACTCCTCTTCGTGATGATCCTCTTGCCGCTCGTGTTCGCGGCGCTGGTCGCGATGCGGCCGCGCGAGCACGCCGCGGGCATCGCCACGGTCGGCATGCTCGCCGCGGGGCTGGTCACGGTTGTCGGCCTGTTCCAGTTCGACTGGTCGCGCACTGCCGACTTCCAGGGCGCTGGATCTATTCCGTGGATGCCCGCGCTGGGCATGGAGTTGTCCGTCGGTGTGGATTCGGTCGCAATGCTGCTCGTGGCGCTGACCGCGCTGCTCGGGCCGATCTGCGTGATCGCGTCGTACTCGGCGATCCGCGAGAAGACGCAGACGTTCTACGCGATGCTGCTGATTCTCCAGGCCGCGATGTTCGGCGTGTTCTGCGCGCGGGACCTGGTCTTCTTCTACATCTGCTTCGAGTTCACGCTGATCCCGATGTACGTGATGATCAGCCTGTTCGGCTCGACCAACCGCAAGGCCGCGGCGACCAAGTTCTTCCTGTACACGTTCACCGGCTCGGTCATCGCGCTCGCCGGCTTTGTCTACGTCGCGTGGTACCACGCGAACGTGTTCACCGAGGGTGAGTGGACGCTCGCGATCGAGCCGTTGCGACAGGCGGCCGCAAGCATGCCCGCCGAGCAGCAGTTCTGGGTCATGCTCGCGATGCTCGCGGGCTTTGCGATCAAGGTGCCCCTGTTCCCGGTGCACACCTGGCTGCCGCTCGCGCACACCGAGGCGCCGACCGCGGGCTCGGTCATCCTCGCGGGCGTGCTGCTCAAGCTCGGCACGTACGGCATCTACCGGTTCGTGCTCCCCTTCGCGCCCTCGGCCGTGGTCGAGTACGCGCCGCTCATCGCGATCGTCAGCATCATCGGCATCGTCTATGCGGGCCTGATCTGCTGGGTGCAGACCGATGTGAAGAAGCTCGTGGCGTACTCGTCGGTGAGCCACCTGGGCTTCTGCGTGCTGGGGCTGGTCGCGATCAATAACGCGGGC
>CAYQAD010000393.1:0-2166 GCA_964415125.1 uncultured Phycisphaeraceae bacterium
GCGCGGGGCCTCGGTGGCGTCCATGCCAGGAAAGAGCGCCCGGCAGTTGGCGTGGCTGGCGATGACGGGGCGGCCCGTGTGGGCGAGGAGGTCTTCGGTGGACTGCTGGGAGAGGTGGGAGAGGTCGTGGACGATGTTGAGCTCGTCCATGCGTGTGGCGAGTTCGCGGCCGAGGCTGGTGAGGCCGTCGTGTGATGAGCCGGGCTTGATGCCGTTGCCCGCGGCGTAGCGGGAGGCGTGCCACCAGGACATGCCGATGGCGATGACTCCGGCATCGGCCCATTCGTCGAGCTGGTCGGGCGTTTCGATGGGGTCGGCGCACTCCATGAGGATGCCGAGGGTGAGGGGGGCGGGTGTGGCTTCGGCCGGCTGACTTGGCTCGGTTTCGCTCGCGGCTTCGCCGCGTCTGGGCATGAGCGAGATGACGCCGGCGTCGCGCCAGGCGTGGTAGAGCTTGAGCTGGCGCATGCCTGCTTTCCACGCGGCGAGGGCGTCATCGGCGGGGTAGGCGAAGGGGCCGGTCTCGGCGTCGGGCGCGGCGGGGTCGGTGACGGCTTCGGTGAAGATGGTGCCGAGGCAGTGGGTGACGTTCGCGGCGGCGAGCTCGGGGAGGGTGATGGAGGCGGGCTGGTATCTGCCGCGGCAGTCGGCGCGGGGGGCGGGGTGGTCCGGGCGGGTCCGGGCGTGTTTGGCGTGGTCGTGGGGGGCGTGTACTAGGGGGGGGGCGGCGGGGGGGGGGTTGTTTGTGGGTGGTGTTGTCACGGGGTGAGCCTAGCGGGCATCCGGGGTGTGCTGGGGCCCGAACGGATGGGCATGGTGTACGCGGCTGCGGCGGGGTGGATCTTTGTGATGTTCGTGGGCGTTGGGCTGAGCGTGGTGCTGCTGCTGCGGTCTGGGCTGCCGGCGGCGCCGCGGGGGCTTGCGGCGTTGCTGGGGTCCGGGCTGACCTTCGGCATCGTGCTCGCGGCGCTGGGCGTGCGGGAGCAGCGGGTGGATCTGGCGTCGTGGTACCTGGTGCCGGAGCTGGCGGCGGGCGCTCTTGGGCTTGGGCTTGTGGTGTGGGCGGCGGCGGGGCTTCGGATGCAGATCGGGCTGAGCGGGTGCACGCGGTGCGGGTACGACCTGCGTGGGCTTGAGGATGACGCGATCACGCGGTGCCCGGAGTGCGGGTCGGCGGCTGAGCCGGCGCTTGCGGCGGCGCGGGTTGGCGGATGACCAAATGACACGACGCCCGCGGGTGCAGGCGTCGTGTGGGACGTATCGGAGTTTGCTGACGCTCGGGACGGCTTGCCCTTCGGGTCAAGCCGTGGCACGGAGAGCCAGCAGCGTTTGATTCGTGCTCGAACTAGTGCTCGAACTAGTGCTCGAACTAGTGCTCGATCATGCGGTCGAGGGTCTTGGCTTCGGCGACCCACTTCTCGCAGTCGGCCTCGGTGGGCACGCGGCGGGTGAGCTTCTTTTCCTCGTTGACCTCGGCCATTTTGGCGGCGAGGTTGGCGGCGTTGCGCTGGGCGAGCTCGGGGACGGTGTCGACGCCGGCGGCCTCGAGCAACTCGGCGAACTCGGAGCCGACGCCCGTGATGCGGTAGAGGTCGACCATGTTGGCCCACTTGAGGATGTGGGTCTCGGAGATGCCGGTTTTATCGGCGAGCTCGCTGCGCTGCTTCTTGGTTTTGGAGTGCTGGAGCAGGCCGTCGGTATCGGTGATGCCGGCTTCGCGGAGCTTCTCGCCGTAGGAAGGGCCGATGCCTTCGACGTCTTCGACTTTGTAGTTGGCCATGGTGTTCTCTCTTGCTGTTTGGGGTTGATGCCGCGGCGCCCGCGGCGGTGGTTGCGATGCTGATCGACGGTGCGATCAGGCGTCGATGGTGGTGACGTTCTGCGCGATGTTGAACTCGGCGGAGGATCGCTCGCGGACGTCGTCGGCGGTGATGCCCTCGGCGAGCTCGATGAGTGTGAAGCGGTCGTCGCCCTCGCGGCGCTCGAGGACGGCGATGTCGGTGATGAGCAGGTCGATGCAGGCGGCGCCGGTGAGGGGGAGGTCGCACTGGCTGACGAACTTGGCGTCGCCGCGTTTGGAGTTGTGCTCCATGACGACGACGACCTTGTTGACGCCCGCGACGAGGTCCATGGCGCCGCCCATGCCCTTGACCATCTTGCCGGGGA
>CAYQAD010000394.1:0-2152 GCA_964415125.1 uncultured Phycisphaeraceae bacterium
CCCCGCGCCGATCTGCGCGTGCACGCGACCGATGCGCGCGGTCGGGTCCGCCGGGCGTGCGGCCAGCGCCGAGGTGTAGCGCTCCTCGGCGTCGAAATAACGCTTCTCGGCGATGAGCTTCTCGGCCGCTGCCATGTGGACCGCGTACGCGTCGACCTCGCCCTCGACCTGGGGCAGCAGCGTGTCGACCTGGCTCCGGGCGGCCCGGATCAATCGCAGCGCCTCGGCGTCGAACACCGGGCGTGCCCGTGCCGCAGCCTCGAGCTCCTCGGGCGTGGGCTCGGGCGCATCGGTCACACCAACCCCGGGCTCGGACGTGCCCGGCGCGATGGGTGTGACGGGCGTTGTGCGCACGGCGCCAGGATTCGCGCCGAAGGCGTCCTCGTCGGCCTCCTCAAGCTCCGTGCGCAACGTGTCGAGGCGCTGCTCCCACCACGGACGCGGATCGAACACCTCGCTGCCGGGCGCCGAGGTGGGGTCGAGCGGGTTCAGGTCGCTCGGATCGGGTGCTGCGACGTCGGGATCGGCCGGATCGTTGACGCCGGGGATCGCGGAGGTGCCGGGCACGCGCGTCGTCGGGGCCGCGTCGTTGAGGCGCGCGGTGAGCGCGTCGTAGGGCGTTGTGGCCCGCGCGATGTTGGGCTGGGCGACGGTTCGGCGTGGCTGGACCGGGGCGGCGTAGCGGTCGGTGGGGTCGCCCGCGCGGAACGAGGGGTCGATCAGCTCGGCGTGGTTGCGTGGCTCGAGCCGCACGCCGGCCAGCGGGCTGGCGGTGACGGCGAAGCGCTCGCCGGTGCGGTCGCGGATGGTCGAGAGCAGCGAGGGCTGGAGGTCGCGCGTCGCGAGGAAGTTGGCCGTGCTTCGGAGGTTGCTCACCTGCGCGACGGGGCTGCCCCGGAGGTAGTCGGGCGTGGTGGGCTGGTCGGGGTTGGCCGGCGTGTTGTTGAGCACGCCGAAGGACGAGGCGCCCACGCCCGAGCGCGGCACGCTCAGCGATCGCGCCAGCCCGCTGGGCACGGTCTGCCCGGTGGTGAGCGCGAACTGGTACTGGAGCGCGTCGGTGCCCCGGATGCCCACGCCGCCGAGCCCGGAATAGATGCTGTCGCGGCGGAACTCGTAGAGCTCGTTGGAGCCCAGGTCGCCGCGGAACTCGAAGGGGCTGGTGTAGCCGACATCGCCGCGGAACGATCGCCCGGCCGGCGCGGTGCCGGTGACGACCGAATTGCGGAAGCGGAGCTCGTCGGCAAAGGAGCGTGTGCGGTAGGCCGCGGCCCGCTGGGCGGGCGTCGCGTCGAGCGGGCGGAGCAGGCCGGAGCCATCGCCGAGGGCGTCTTGGGCGTGGGCGGTGCCAGCGAGCAGCGCGATAGCGCCGGCAGCAACAAGGCCCGCGCAGGGGGCGGGCAGCGGTCGGTTGCCCGAGGCGTGCGGTCGGCGTGGGTGCGGTATGGGCATACGGATCCTCTCGGCCCGGGAGGCGGGCGGCTGCACAGTGTATTCGGCGTTTGTTGCAGACCAGCCACGCAGATCCGCACGCGCAATAACGCCACAGCCCGCCCGAGGCGTCTTCATCGGGAAGTACGCCGATCGACGGTGACGTGTTCTTGCGATTCGGAGCCCGGCGCGCGTGCCATGCCCCTGTCTGCCCGGACCTGCCCGACTAGAGCTGGATCGTCTCGGGCGTGCCGCCGGGCGTTGAGAGGGCCTCGCGGGCGGCTTCGGCGGCCTCGGCGTCGTCGGCGACGAGGAAATAGACCACTCCGGCCGAGCGCCACACGTACGTGATCTCGGCCGGCTCGCCCGTCTCACGCGCGATGCGGTAGGTCGCGGCGCTGGTCACGACCGGCCAAGCCTCGGTCTCGACGGCGAACAGGCTGATCTGGGCCGAGGGGTCCTCGTCCAGCGCGAAGCGGACGTGGATCGACGCGGGCCTGCCCGGCGCGGGCACGGCACAGGGGCCGGCCTCGACGAACAGCAATCCCGACGAGCCCGCCGAGGCAAGGTCGGCCAGGCCCACGGGCCGACCGGCGAGCCCCGCGAACAGCTCGGGCACCTCGCCCACCGCCTCGACCATGAACTTCCGGTCGGAGTACGCGGGGTTGTTCGAGCAGCGGTTGTGCTCGCGCGAGGCGAACCGCACCGCCGCGGCGGGCAT
>CAYQAD010000395.1:0-2150 GCA_964415125.1 uncultured Phycisphaeraceae bacterium
CGTCGGCGGCAACGACTCGTCGGACACCTGCCGCATCGTCAACGAGCTCTCCACCGAGTCCGGCTACGACCTCCGCTGCTTCCACGTGCCCAAGACCGTCGACAACGACCTGATGGAGAACGACCACACCCCCGGCTTCGCCTCCGCCGCGCGCTTCGTCGCCAAGGCCTGCATGGCCGACTTCCTCGACAACATCTCCCTGCCCGGCATCAAGATCAACGTCGTCATGGGCCGCCACGCCGGCTTCCTCACCGCCGCCAGCGCCCTCGCCCGCCGCAGCGACCGCGACGTCTCGACCGACGGCCCGCAACTGATCTACGTCCCCGAGGTCCCCTTCGATCTCGACCGTTTCGCGGACGACGTCGCAAAGCTCTACGAGTCCAAAGGCCGCGCGCACATCGCCGTCAGCGAGGGCATCAGCGATCAGGAAGGCACGCCCATCGGCGCCAAGCTCATCGAGGCCGCCCAGACCGACGCCCACGGCAACGTCCAACTCTCCGGATCGGGCGCGCTCGGCGACGCCCTCTCCACGCACCTCAAAAAGGCGCTCACGCCCGCCGGCGGCAAGCCCCCGCGCGTCCGCGCCGACACCTTCGGCTACGTCCAGCGCTGCTGGCCCGACGCCTCGCCCATCGACCAGCGCGAGGCACGCGGCGCCGGCCACTTCGCCGCCGCCCTCGCCTGCTCCGGCCACGCCGACGGCTCGGTCGCCATCCGCCGCGACTCGACCCCCGGCCCCCTCGAGCACTACGAGGCCGGCTTCAAGCGCGTCGAGCTCTCCGATGTCGCCGCCAAGACCAAGCACATGCCCAAGGGGTTCATCGAGGGCCACAACAACGTGAGCAAGGCATTCCTCGACTATGCCCGCCCCCTCGTCGGCGAGCTCCCCCGCTTCGAACGGCTGTGAGTTGAGTCACGCCCTCTGGGCGTGAGCGGACTCGCCTGAGTCACGCCCCTCCGCGCGTGAGTTAAGACTCCAGCGCCATCATGCGAGCCCCCGGCGCACGCCGAGGGTTTCTTCGTGGGCACCCATGCTCGCCTCCCGGCCTGCTTGCGACCCGGCGGCACCGGCGTCGCGCCCGCGTGCGCATCAATCCGCAACCCGCTCGTAGGCGATCTCCATGACCTTTACTTCCGCCTCGCCCTCCTTGCGGAAGTGCGTGGTCATCGTGTGGTGGTCCGCGTCGACAAGCTCGATCACCGACCGTTTCGTGAGTCCGCGGCCCGTCGATGGGTCGGTCATCTCGCCGGTCATCTCCCAGCGCTTCCCCGCTGCATCCACCGAGCCGTACTCGATCTGGAAGAAGGTCGTCGCCGTGTCGATCCAGAGCGCTTCGAAGCGCCCGAGCACGGTGTTGTACCCCCAGTAGCCGCGTCCCTCGAAGCGGCCGAACGGCCCGTACGCGCCGTCGCCCACATAGGTTTGGTGAAGGAAACTCCCGCCAAGATCGAGCCGGTTCTCCATGCGACCGATCAGCCGCATCGGCTCGCCCGGTCCGAGCCACATCAGCACGCTCGCGCGGAACGTCCCAACAAACGGGCGAAGCATCGCGTGCTCCGCCGTGAGCTGCCGGAGCGGGTCGCACTCCTCGGCCATATGCCGCTCGGGCGTTCGCTCGTCAGACATGCCATCTCCTCCCGTCGCCTCGCGACCGGGCGCGGCCTACTCGGCGCGCACGTACGAGATCTCGTACGCCTTGACCATCTCCCCGCCTGCCCCCGGCGACATCAGCGTGTACAGCATCCCATCCTCGGTAAACGAGAGCGTCACGCGCACCTCGATGGCCCCGGGCCCGTCGCCGTAGAGCCCCGCGAAGGTGATCGTCTCGCTCACGCTGTTCCACGTGCCAAGCGCCGTCGTGATCGTCGCCGACGTCGAGTCGATCCACGACTTCGTGAAGTAGCTGCGCTGCGTGTCGAACCCGGTGTAGCCGAGCCCCGCGACAGGCCGACCGCCGAACTCGCCCTTGAAGGTCTCCTGCACGAACCTACCACCGAGGGCCATCGCGTACCCGCTTGTCCCGCTCGTGACCGACTGCGGCTCGGGCTGGCCGTTGTGCTCGCGCACCTCGATCTCCCAATCGCCCACCATCCGAAGCATGATCTCCTTCGCCTCGCTCGCCGCCAGCGGCGGCTCGTCCGGCGGCATC
>CAYQAD010000396.1:0-2148 GCA_964415125.1 uncultured Phycisphaeraceae bacterium
ACTGGTACTTCCAGTCGCTATCGCCCTCGTCGGAGAGGTAGACGCGTGCGCCGGTGCGTTCGGCGAGCTCGCGGGCGCCCGAGAGGAAGTCGGCGTGGATGTGCGTCTCCGCGACCGCGACGATGCGCAGGGCGTTGTCGGAGGCGAGGTCGGTGTAGCGGTCGACGTCGCGCTGCGGGTCGATGACGATCGCCTCGCCCGTGCGTTGGCAGCCGATGAGGTAGGCCGCCTGCGCGAGCTTCTCGTCGTAGATCATGCGCATGAACACGGAGCTGTCTCCTTAGGGAACGGGCGGGACACGCGAGATTTTACGGTATTGGTCGGACGCGCACGTGTCAGTACACTCGGGGGATGAACGACTTTCGGGATCCCGGCTTTGGCGGCACCTCAACGGAGGCGTACGACGCGATCTCCCTCTCGGAGGCAGGTCGGCGTGTGCGCCGAGCGGTCTGGTGGATGCTTGCGAGCGTTGGGTTGGGCATTATCAACGGCGTCGTAGGCTTCGCGATCGGCGCGGTGATGGGGCCGTCCTCGGGCCCCACGATGACGGCGTACACCATCGCTGCTGGGGCCGTCGGCGCTGTGGTCACGCTCATCATCGCGTTGCAGTGGTGGCGGGCCACCGCGCCCATCGAGGGCGTCCACTACGATCGCGATGCGCCGCGCACGCGTAACGGTGTCCGCGTCTCCAGCATCGCCTTCGTCGTGCTGGGCATCGCGGGGATCTTTGTGGGCACCGGGGCGCAACAGAACCAGGGCTTCACCCCGGGCTCTGCGCCGTCGTTTTCTCAGCTGTTCCCGCCGACACTGATCGCGTTCATGGCGCTCGCCTTCGTGGTCAGCGCGGTGTATTACACGTGCCTCGCGCGCCACATGAAGTGGGTGTCGGGACTGCTCCCCCCCGATCAGCGGGTCCCGTTCGCGGACGTGTGCGCCTGGCTGGTGCCGCTGCTGTGCACCGTCGGGATCCTGGCGTGCGGCATGGGCCCGCTCGCGGGGACCATCCTCGTCTTCGTCGTCTGCTTCATGGTGAGCGCACGGGCGATGCGTGCGCCGGGTGTCGCTCCCCTCGATGAAGCCGACGAGTACGCGGGCTTCGCGTCATGAACGAGCAGGACCCGCAGCCCGCGGTTGCGGAAGAGCGCCCCGTCGCGCCGTGCCCGGTGTGCCGTTACGACCTGGTCAACGCGCCCGCCGTCGGGCCCTGCCCCTCGTGCGGCACGCCCATGAACACCGCCTGCATCAACTGCGGCTACGACATCAGCGCGACCGCGCCGCAGGGCGACTGCCCGGAGTGCGGCGTGTCCGTCGCGAAGTCGATCAGCCTGACGATGGGCGAGCAGCCCGCGCGGGAGCTGCTGCGCGCGACGCGGTTCGTCTTCTGGGGCACGATCGTTGCGTACGGGGGCATGATCCTTGTGGGCATCATCGTCGCTGCGGTGGTGATCGGCACCTCGGTGACGAACCCGAACGCGCCGCAGCCCTTTACCCCGCACTGGAGTTCAGCGCTCGGGGCGCTTGCCTACAGCCTGGTGCTGGCGTGGGCGTGGTGGATGCTGACGAAGCCGCTGCCCGGGACGCCGCCCGATACCGACGTGCCCGTGTCGCGTCGCATGGTGCGCTTGCTTCTGGTCCTGCAGATTGGCGTCACGATCGTCGTGATGGTCAAGCCGCTCGTGATGCCGTACGTCCCCGCGCCGTCGAGCGCCCCGACACAGCCGGCGGGGACCGCGAACGTGTGGTCGGCGCTCTTCACGCCGAGCGTGATCGTGGACATCGCGTTCGGGCTGGTCGCGTTCCTGCTCACCGCTGCGATCCTGCTCTTCCAGGCGCGGTACCTGCGGTTCGTGTCGGCGCGCACGCCCGGTCGCCCCGGCTTCTCGCTCGCGGAGGTGAACGTCTGGCTCGTCCCGCTGCTCGCGACGGTCGGCATCGTCGCGTGCGGCATGGGCCAGTACGTCGCATCGATCATGCTGCTCATCCATCTGGGCATCCTGATCGCGGGCCTCAAGCGCTACATCGCGTGGATGGAGCCCGGGGATTCCGAGGCGTGAGGCAACCGAGCGCCTGCACGCCTCGTACCGCTTAGCGCTATGCACGCACCCGCGCACACCGTCGCGTTCCACTGCCCGTGCGTCCGATGCCGCT
>CAYQAD010000397.1:0-2141 GCA_964415125.1 uncultured Phycisphaeraceae bacterium
GGTCGCTCACCGCCGACGAACTCACCCTGGGCGATGACAACATCTGGCGCGGCACCACCGACTTCCAAACCACCGGCCCAACCCCCATCAAGCTCGCGGCCAACGGCTCGTGGGACCTCGCCCTCGGCGCACCACCCAACGCCCCCACCTACCAGACCCCCGCCGAGCTCACCGGCGACCCCAACGGCAACAACATCATCATCGCCATCGAATCCGCCGGCCCACACACCATCGAGGTCGACCCAGCAACCTTCACCATCCGCATCGCGTCCCCGGAGTAGGCAACTCCAAAGACAACAGCACCCGCGCATCGCATGACGCGCGGGTGCTGTTTCATTTGCATCGCAGAAGCGGTTTATGCGCGGCGGCGACGCACGCCGACCAGGCCGGCCGCACCGATCAGCATCGCCGTGCCCGGCGTCGGGATGAACCGCAGATCGTCAATGCGGAACGAGATGCCGCTGGTCGGGTCCGTGTCGCGGAACACAACCCGGGTGATCAGATCACCATCGGTCGCGCCGCCAACCCAGCCGCCGCTGAGGACGCCGCTCCCCGAGGTCGGCACCGCGGCAACGGTGCCGAGCAGCGTCATGCCGTTGTAGAACTCGAGGTTCATCGTGGTGACCGTGAAGCCCGAGCCACGAAGGTCGAAGAACGCGCCGACCGCTGTCATGCCGTAATCAAATGTCACCTCCGCCGCGTCGTCCGCACCGCTCGACAACGTGAACAGGTACGGCGCGCCCGAGTCACTCGGGGGCTCAAGCGAACCCTCATCGACAATCACGCCTTCGGAAAACGTCGCCGGCCCAATCGAGAACGGCCCGGACGTGCCCACCGCCACCTCGCTGAACGTCACCTCGTCGGGCGTGCCGCCGAAGTCCGTCGGCCCGATCGACGAGATCGACCCCGCCGCCACGCCGCTGCTCGCAACGAGCGCACTCACAACCAAACCATCAATACGCATGGGAATCCCTCTCACGAAAGGCGGCACCCCCCGGCGCCGCGGGAACGAATGACGCGCCCAGAGCGGGCGCACGGCCACCACCACAACGGCAAGGCCGCATGCCCACACGATGCCACACCGTCCGAGAAATGCCACCCGATTCGAGCCCGCTGGGCCTCGAAACGCCCCGCCGATACGCTCACGCCATGCCACCCATCGCCGCCGACCGCATCCACGCCGCACGCGCGATCACACTCTGGAGCCTCCGCCTCCTCGCACTCCTCATCACCCTCTACGGCACCTACCGACTCCTCCAACGCATCGCCTTCTGGCTCATCGCAGACGCCGGCCCCACCGCCTTCAACGCCTGGATGGGCGTCGGCGAAAACCACGGCGCCTCCATCGGCACCGCCGCCATCATCACCGGCCTCACCCTCGCCGCCGCCTCACGCCCACTCACCCGCTGGGCCATGCCCGCCCCCACCACCGGCTGCCCCAACTGCGCGTACGACACCAACGCCGACACCTGCCAAGAGTGCGGCCACATCCTCCGCTAAACACCAACCCCAAAACCAGCACACCACGCCGAACGTCACCCCATGAAAGCCAAGCAGTTCGACAAAGCCGTCCGCGCCGCACTCGGCCCCGTCCTCGAGCCGCTCGGCTTCACCGCCGCCGAGAGCAAACGCTCCACCTTCACACGCCGCGTCGCGAACGAACACCAAGACGACGGCGTCGTCCACGTCATCCTGCCCGACCGCAGCACACGCGGCAACTGGTTCGACGTCAAGGTCTTCCCCGCCTCCCCGCACACCAGCCCGATCTTCCACCTCCGCTTCCCCGACAACCTCGGCGTCACCACCGGCTCCCGCTCCTACCTCGGCGAGCAGGGCGTCGGCATGGACCAGACCATGTTCTCATCCGCCCGCGAGGACAGCGTGCAGAAGGCCGTCGACCTCCGCCTGGGCCGCCTCCTCCGCGAGCACGCCGTGCCCTACCTCAACCAATTCCGAACCGTCGAGGACATGCTCCCGGCCATCCACCACCACTGGACCAAAGCCTTCGCCCTCGACCACGTCGGCCGAACCGAAGAAGCCCGCGACATCCTCCGCGAGAACCTCCACCGCCTGCCCAAGTACGACCCCAACGACGAAGAAATCCGCCTCTACAACGGCCGCGTCTACGCCATCCTCGGCAT
>CAYQAD010000398.1:0-2140 GCA_964415125.1 uncultured Phycisphaeraceae bacterium
CGCCCTCGGGCAGCACGTACGAGATGTTCTCCGTCAGCGGCATGGCGCCCGCCGGCGCTGACACGGCCCGCGTCGTGTACGCGATCCAGACCTTCGGCGGCGACGGACCCACGAACAGCGGTGTCGTCTATCTCGACGACGTGTCGTTCATCCCCGCGCCGGGCTCGCTCGCGATTCTCGCGGGTGCCGGCCTCGGCCTGACGCGCCGCCGTCGCTGAGTCGGCTGCTGCGAGTCGCGGCCTGCCGCAACGGCATCTGGCCAGACACAATCTCAAATGCCTTCGACCGAGGGGGGCCGCTTCGCGCGGCCCCGCTTCTGCGTTTGGCCTCCAGGCCGAACACCACACTCGCCAACGGCCACCGATCAGCCGCTTGAATCGCTGCCACCTCCACGATGAAAGGGACAGCCAGGGGCTGTTCCAGGACCGGGAGCGGGCTCGTGGCGTGGGCTGCCGCTCGCTTCACCGCGGCCCCGCAAGCCGGCCGTCGCTGTGCGGAGGCGCAGGTCGACGAGCACGCCGTCAGCCGGCTTTGTCGAGACCCCTGCGCGAGCGATGTTGTCCTCATCGGCCGCTGCGAAGCGGAACAGACGCACGCACCCCGCGACGACCAACGCCACCTCCAGCTGACCGAGACTCTTGCCCGGACAGAACCGGGGACCATGGCCGAATCCGAAGTGCAGCAGGTCCTTGGCGTTGCGGCCCTGCTCCTCGACACGCAGCCACCGCTCGGGCGCGAACGCCGCCGCCGGGAAGCCGGTCACGTCGACGCCCCAGTGATCGTCGTGGCGATTGGCGTGCCAGACATCCAGCAGGATGTGCGTGCCTTTGGGTATGGTCAGCGTGTCGCCCGCCGAGGTCGTGACGGTCGTGTCGACCGAGGCGCGCCGGGGGTGGAAGTAGAGCGATGGGGTGAGGCGTAGCGTCTCATCGAGCACGCGGTTCAGAAGCCTGGCTCGCGCGAGCGCTTCGGGCGTGTAGCTCGTCGCAGCCGAGACCTCCTCGTGGAGTGCGTCCTGGAGAACAAGATCACGCGCGAGGTGGCACAGTGCCCAGCTCGCGTAGGACGTCGTCGCCTCGAGCGCCCCCGCGAGGAAGACGCGGATGTTGCCGCGCAAAGCGTCGTCCGGCGCGTCCGAGGCAAACTGGGCCCAGAGTCCTGCGCCGTCGCGGCGCGGCGCAAGCACGATGTCGGCGAGCTCCTCGAAGGCCGCGATCGCCTCCCGCACGCGGCGGCTCGCAGGGCTGATCCAACCCGGGATCCGTGAGAGCGGGATCCCCGCCCGGCTGAAGACCGTGTCACGCACGATGTGGTCGATCACGCAGTCAAGCGCCGGCACGAAGTGGCCCCGGATGCGATCCTGCGACACGCTCGCCCCGAAGAAGTTGTTGACCAGCATCTCGAGCATGATCGCCTTGATTTCGGGCTCAAGCGAGACCCGCGTGGGCTCGCCGCGCTCGGCCATGACTTCCCGAAGCCGCCCCAGCCGCTGTTCGACGGTGGCGCGGAACGTCGCCTCAAAGTCGCCGAACTTCTCGGGTTGGAAGAGCGTGGTACGCGCAAAGGGCGGGGTTGCGAGCTTCTTCTGCCGTTTCCACATCTCGCCGTTGGCGTACAAGAGGGTGTCGTGGCCGGTCGCGCGGGCGATGCCGCTGGAGGGCAGCGTGTCGCGATCAAACTGCCCGGGCTTCGCGCCGGTCTCTTGAGAGATCGCGCGGATGAGTCCGGGGTCGCGCGTGACGAAGACGGGCGCGAAGCCCGGCACATCGAGATACCGGTTGTGCCGGGCCGATCCGGCGACCTCGTCGGCCTCCCAGAAAAACGTCTCGAGGATGCGGAGCGGCTCGGTGAAGTTCCACGGATGCGGGAACGGAAGCGACGGCCGACCCGAGTTCGGCGCGACAAGCGGCACGCGCATCGGCGTGACGTCGCCGGCGAAGGGCGTGCGACGCAAGAGCTGCTTGCCGAGTCGTTTCATCACACTCGCGTACACGTTAACGCAACGTCAGGGGCAGCCAAGGCCTCGCACTCCAACGAGAGATCGCTCCACGGCGCCGGCATTTTGATCGCAAAGACGATATCGAACGCCGAAATCCGATACCAACTGGACACACAAACCGAACGCCCTGCGACTCGCCAA
>CAYQAD010000399.1:0-2137 GCA_964415125.1 uncultured Phycisphaeraceae bacterium
GCACGAGGGTGCGTCGGGCGTGGTTCCACCACGGCCTCGATCGATGTGTGACTTTGGTTCGCCCCGCGACTCCGGCGGGGCGGCATGAGAGCGAACGGTGCCGGCGTGGGCTGGATGCCTCGGCTGGCAGGGTGCCTATCGGAGGGTGGCGCGAGATCGGCACAGCTTCGGAATCATTCTGCGCGTTATGGGGCACGGCTGGGCGGTTCGTGCGCGTTGCGTCCGATAAGGGCAATCACGCGGGGCGGTCGTCCTCGAGACACGGCTTGCCCTTCGGGTCAAGCCGTGGCACGGGAGGTCAAGCCTTGAACGGGGCGGCGCACTGACCTGGCAGAGCCGAGGTTCGCGGCACGGGATGCGTCAGGTGGCGATGCCTCGGTAGCAGACGCAGATGCCCAGGGAGAGGCCTTTGGCGGTGACCGTGTCGAAGCCGGAGGTTGCCATGAGGTCTTTGAGGGCGGTGCGTGACATGAACGCGCCGACGGATTTGGGCAGGTACTTGTACGCGCCGGAGCGGTCGCGTGCGATGAGCGTTGCGGTGCGGGGCATGACCCAGCCGCAGTAGAAGTCGTTGAACCAGCGGAGGGGCGGGAATGCGGGGGTGTCGAACTCGAGGATGACGAGTCGGCCGCCGGGCTTGAGTACGCGGTGGAACTCGGCGACGGCCTTGGCGGGGCTCTGCACGTTGCGGACGCCGAAGGCGATGGTGAGCACGTCGAAGGCGTTGTCCTCGAAGGGCAGGTCCATCGCGTCGCCCTGGAGGTAGGTGATCTTCTCGGCGTTCTTCGGGGCGCCTTTGGGGGCGGTGCGTTTGATCTCGGCGAGGTCGAGCATTTCCTGGGTGAAATCGAGGCCGATGACTTCGGAGGCTTCGGTGGCGGCGAGGGCTTGGGTGAGGTCGCCGGTGCCGCAGGCGCAGTCGAGGCAGCGGTCGCCCGGCTTCACGCCGGCTTGCTTCACAGCGAACTTGCGCCAGGCCTGGTCGCGCCAGAGGGAGTGGACGCGGTTGTTGAGGTCGTAGGAGTCGGCGATGGACGCGAACATGTTGCGAACGCGTTCGGCCTTGTCGTCGCGCTCGTGGAGGGAGGCGAGCTCGGCCTCGGTCCAGGCGGGTGACTCGGGCGAGATGGAGCCGGGCGGTTCGGTGGTGGTAGATTGGTGTGGCATGTGGTTCTTATGAGGGCGTTGCGTGTGGGTTCGACTGTAGGGCCCGCGGCGATTCGCTCCCGCGACCGCATTCGGACGGGGCGCGAACCGCGGCCTGATTTTCTTGAGGCCGACCGACCCGAGAGGGCGGCTGGCGACCGGAAGGACCGATCCTGTGACTCGCACGCTGACCCAACCTCTGACCGGCACGCTGATTCGACCCGTGTTCCTTGGGCTGCTTGGGCTCGTGATGGCCCTGCCGATGGTGGGCTGCGAGACCAACGCGGCGACGGGGCGGAGCCAGTTCCTCGCGATGAGCCGGGAGGAGGAGATCGCGCTGGGCGAGCAGGCCCAGCCGGAGCTGACCGAGCAATACGGCGGGGCGGTGACGGACCCGGCGGTGAACGCGTACCTGACACAGATCGGCGAGGCGCTGGCGGCGCAGACCGAGGCGGACAATCCGAGCCTGCCCTGGGAGTTCACGCTGTTGGACGACGACATCATCAACGCGTTCGCGCTGCCGGGGGGGAAGGTGTTCCTGTCGCGCGGGCTTGCCGAGAAGATGACCAACGAGGCGCAGCTGGCGGCGGTGGTCGGGCACGAGATCGGGCACGTGACGGCCCGGCACAGCAACGAGCGGTTCGGGCAGCAGCTTGGGCTGGGGATTGGGGGCGCGGTGCTCGGCGCGGTGATCGGGGGCGTGATCGACTCGGACAACGGCGTGGGCATCGGCGCGGGCGTGGGCGGCACGGTCGGCGGGATCGCGGCGCTGTCGTACTCGCGCGATCAGGAGATCGAGGCGGACCGGCTTGGGATGCGGTACATGGAGCGGCTCGGATACGACCCGCGCGGGGCGATCCAGGTGCAGGAGATTCTGGGCGAGGCGAGCAAGGGCCAGAGCCGGCCGCCGGAGATTTTGAGCACGCACCCGCTGTCGAGCACGCGGATCCGTGCGCTCGAGAAGCGCTTCGAGAAGTATTACCAGCACACG
>CAYQAD010000400.1:0-2133 GCA_964415125.1 uncultured Phycisphaeraceae bacterium
CAATGGAGACGTCGCCGATCATTTGTTTGCCGGAGCCGAGGAGGAGGTTGAGGAAGCCTCCCATGACGGACCAGACGATGAGGACCATTGCTGTGCAGAGGGCGACGGCGAGGGCCGCGAGTATCGGCATGAGCTTGGAGGTGAGGTAGCGACGTGTGAGCGTGGGCTGGTACACGGGGGGATGGTACGTGAGGGAGGGGATTGAGTGGGCGTGTTAGGCGGGTGCGGCTTTGCCTCGGACCATGTTGAGGATTTCTGTTGGTTTGATGTTTGTGGAGGCGGCCTGGACGTCGGTTTCGTGCTTGGCGTAGAGGGCTTTGCCGTTTTGGAGTTCTGACTGGAAGAGTGCTTTGAGGTTGACGGCGGAGAGCTTGCGGCCGCCGGCGTAGTACTGCTTGGCGACTTGTCCGAGTGCGTAGGTGGTGGCGAAGGTCATGAGTGGGCCGGTGGACTTTTTGACGAGTTTGCCGGCGGTCTTGCCGAGGGTTTTCTTGGCGAACTTGCCGAAGAGGTCGCGGGCGAAGTTCTCGACGACTTGTGAGGTCATGCCGATGCCGAGGACGCCGATGAACTCTGTGATGGAGCGTCGGTCGAGTGTGTAGCCGTGCTCTTTGCCGACGCGGTAGACCATTTTGGTTTGGAGTGGGAGGACGGCCATGGTCGCGAGGTTTTGTGGGAGGAGCTCGAGGGCGCCGTTGAGGATGGCGTACTTGAGAATCATGGAGTCGAGCTTTTTCTCTCTCGCGATGTCGGCGGCGTGCTTTGCGGTGGCTTCGTCGGGCTGGGTTGGTGTGCGATCAGTAGCGGCGGTCATTGCGGCTGCGGCTGCGCCCCCCACTGCTACCGCTGCGGCCTCGCCGGTGATGTCGTTGATGGTGAGGGTTTCTGCTTTGGCGTCTTCTTCGAGGTCATAGGCTGCGATGGTGTCGGCTTGCTCGCGGACTTGGGTGGCGACGGGGGCGTCGATGTTGAGCTTTGTTGCGAGGTCGGCGAGGAAGGCGCGTTCGGCTTCGGTGGTGACGTTGTCGGCGTCGGTTGTGCAGACGGCCATCTCGTAGGCGAGGTTCTGGAGTTCGGGTGTGTCGAGCTTTGCGGCTTCGGTGGCGAGGTCGGTCTTCTTGAGGATGACGCGCTGGTAGACCTGGGCGTGGGAGGCGCCGTCGAGGGAGTCGAAGACGGATTTGAGGTGTTCGCGTTCTTCGGGGTGCTTTGAGCCGTCGGCGAGGGCGGCGAAGATGCAGATTGAGGCGATGGCGTCGGCCTGCTCTGGGGTCATGGGGGGTTCCTCGGTGGTCGTTTGCGTGATGGGAGGCACTGCAGCGCCGCTTTGCGGCGTGCAGTGGCACCCTTGTAGCAGGGGATTCATAGGTACACTAGGCGTGTGATTGCACCGGTTTCTAGTACTAATCCGTGGATCGGCGTGCCGCACTCGATCGGCGCGTTGCGGCTTGAGACGAACCTGCTGCTGGCGCCGGTGGCGAATTACTGCGATTTGGCGTTCCGGATCGCGTGCCGTGAGCTTGGCGGGGTGGGGCTGGCGTGCACGGATTTGTTGTCGCCGCATGGGCTTTTGCGGGGGACGGCTGAGAGTTTGGATTTGGCTCGGACGCACGACTTGGATCAGCCGATCTGCATGCAGCTGTACGGGGGTGAGGGTGACATTTTGGAGGCGGGTGCGAAGTGGGCTGTGGATCATGGGGCGACTGTTGTTGACTTGAACATGGGTTGCCCGGTGGACAAGGTGACCAAGAAGGATGGCGGGTCGAAGCTGTTGTGTGATCCACCTCGGACGCTGCGGATTATTGAGCGGCTGGTGGCGGCGGTTGATCGTGCGTCGGGTGGGCGTGTGCCGACGACGGCGAAGATTCGGCTTGGTTGGGATGACGAGTGTTTGGTCGGGCCGAGCATTGCGCGGGATATGGAGCGGGCGGGGATCCGGCAGGTGACGGTGCACGGGCGGACGACGGCGATGCGGTTCAAGGGAGAGGTGCGGCACGACGAGATCGCGCGGGTGGTTGATGCGGTGGAGGAGATCCCGGTGATCGGGAATGGGGATGTGACGTCGCCCGAGACGTGTTTGGAGATGATGGAGAAGACGGGGTGCCGTGGTGTGATGATCGGGCGGGGTGCGTT
>CAYQAD010000401.1:0-2124 GCA_964415125.1 uncultured Phycisphaeraceae bacterium
AGCGCGCCCTCCATCGCCGTGGGGTAGTTGTACCCGCGGCCCAGGAAGAGCCAGTTCTCGCGGTGCACATAGCGCTCGGTGACGGCCTTGATGTGGTCGTCGAGCTCGAGCGCCTTCTCGATCTTGCCCGGGATCTCCTCGAGCTCGCGGATGATGCGGGCGCAGGCGTCGGCAGACATGAACCGGCGACGCGCGAGGAAGAGCGCGATCATGGTGAGCACGGCGACCTGGCCCGTGAAGGCCTTGGTCGAGGCGACGCCGATCTCCGGGCCGACGCGGAGGTAGACGCCCGCGTCGGTTGTGCGAGAGATTGATGAGCCGACGACGTTGACGACGCCCATCGCCAGTGCGCCGCGATCTTTGGACTCACGGAGTGCCGCGAGCGTGTCGGCGGTCTCGCCGGACTGGCTGACGGCGAGGACGACGGTGCCGTCCTCGATGATCGGGTTGCGGTAGCGGAACTCCGAGCCGTACTCGACCTCGGTGGGCACTTTGGCGAGGTCTTCGAAGAGGTACTCGCCGATCATGGCGGCGTGGAGGGCGGTGCCCTGGGCGGTGAGGATGTAGCGCTTCGCCTTGACGAGCTCCTTGGCGTGCTGCATGAGGCCGCCGAGGACGACGGCGCCCTCCTTGTCGTCGAGCCGGCCGCGGAGTGTGTTGCGCAGCGAGGCGGGCTGCTCGTGGATCTCCTTTTTCATGTAGTGCTCGAAGCCGCCCAGCTCGATTTCTTCGAGGGCGAGTTCGAGTTGCATGATCTTGGGCGTGACCTCGGCGTCGTCGATGGTGGAGGTGCGGAAGCCGTCGCGGGTGATGCGGACGACGTTGTAGTCGTCGAGCGCCATCGCCTGGGTGGTGTGCGCGACGATCGCGGAGGCGTCGGAGGCGACGACGAACTCGCCGTTGCCGATGCCGATGAGCAGGGGCGAGCCCTTGCGGGCGCAGACGAGGGTGTCGGGCTCGTGCTCGCAGACGACGCAGATCGCGTACGCGCCGGTGACCTCGCGGAGCGCGGCCTGGACGGCATGCTCGAGGTCCATGTCGTTCTCGGGGTCGTAGAACTCGCCGATGAGCATGGCGAGGACCTCGGTGTCGGTCTCGGTGTGGAAGGTGTGGCCCTTGGCCTCGAGGACCTTCCGGAGGGAGGCGTAGTTCTCGATGATGCCGTTGTGGACGATCGCGATGCCGTGGCTGTCGTCGCGGTGCGGGTGGCAGTTGGTCTCGCTGACCGAGCCGTGGGTCGCCCAGCGGGTGTGTGCCAGGCCGATGGTGCCTGAGAAGCCGCCGAGCGCCTCGATCTTCTCTTCGACGTTGAAGACGCGTCCGACGGCCTTGGCGAGGCGGAGCCCGCCGTCGATCGTGGCGACGCCGGCGGAGTCGTACCCGCGGTACTCGAGGCGCTTGAGACCCTCGATGAGAATGTTCTGGGCGGGCCGGGTGCCGATGTACGCGACGATTCCACACATTGGTGCTGCCCTCTCCGGAGCGATTAGGGATCCCGCCGACGGTGGTCGGGCTCGGCAAGGGTAGTTGCCTCCCGGTCGGATCGGCGCTGTTCGAGCGGCGGTTGAGCCGAGCTGCGGGTCCTACGGCAGAAGCGGGGCAACGGGTTCGCGTCGATCCGCGTGATCGGGCGTGGATCGGTTTGAAGCGGGTTGGTTCGGCGGGATGGTCCGGTAGCGTTCTGCTTGACGGCCGCGTACGCTTCCCGAGTTTGCGCCGCTCGCGCGCCCCGGTTGCCTGCCCGTTCGGGTTGGGTTGGGGGCGAGGATGGGCGCAGGCCCAACCGGAGCGTTGCCCATGCCCAAGCGTGAGGACATCAAGACCATCCTGATCATCGGCTCGGGGCCCATCGTGATCGGGCAGGCCTGCGAGTTCGACTACTCGGGGGCGCAGGCCTGCAAGGCGCTGCGGGCCGAGGGGTACCGGATCGTGCTGGTCAACTCGAACCCGGCGACGATCATGACCGACCCGGCGCTGTCCGACCGGACGTACATCGAGCCGATCACGCCCGAGGCGGTGCGGAAGATCCTCGAGAAGGAGCGCGAGCTGGGCACGCCGATCGACGCGGTGCTGCCCACGATGGGCGGGCAGACGGCGCTGAACTGCGCGTGCGCGCTGCACGAC
>CAYQAD010000402.1:0-2105 GCA_964415125.1 uncultured Phycisphaeraceae bacterium
CAGCCACCACCGCGGAGAACGCCGCGTCCCTCGGCATCAGCGACATCGCCCCGTAATTGAAGTACTCCTGCGTCGCCAGCACGCCCCCCGCTCGCAGGAGCCGGGCCGAGTCCCGCACCACCGCCGCCGGATCATCCACGAAGCACAGCACCCACCGCCCATACACGACATCGATAACGCCCGAGCCCCCGTCCGCGCGATCCCCAAGCAGATCCGCGAGCACCTCCCAAAGCCGCGTCACATCGCCAACGCGCCCTTCCATCCAGGGCAGGTCCTGCGTCGCCGCCTGCCGATTGACGTAGTCGATGAACCGGGCCGATGCGTCCACCCCGATCACCCGCCCGCGCTCGCCGACCAGCCGCGCAAGGTCCACCGTCGTAAACCCGGGCCCGCACCCAAGGTCCACCACGGTCATGCCCGGCCGAACCCCCACGCGCCGCCACAGCGCATGCGCCGCATCCGACCACAGCCGATGCTGCAACCCAAGCCGCTGCCGCTCGACCTCGTCCGTCCCAAGCACATACTCGCGTTCACGCATGCCACGAGCCTAGCCATCCCGCGCCACCGCTTGACCCGCTCCGTGCCACGGCTTGACCCGAAGGGCAAGCCGTGCCTCCCGCCTTCCTCCCTCTCCCCTCGGGGAAGAGGGCCGGGGTGTGGGGGCACCGACAAACCGCAACGCGTTCCTGCACAGCCAGCGTCTATCACCCAACATCCCCCGCGCTCTTTGCTATCCACCCCCAGCCCGCCAATCCTCTCTCCGTGCCCTCGCCCCTCGACGCCTTCCGCTCCTTCCTCCCCCGCGCCATGCCACCCATGGCCCGGCACAACTACCGCAACGAGCTCGTCGCCGCCTCCACCATCCCCTTCCTCATGGTCTCCGTCGAGGCGACCGTCATCGGCGTGCTCGCGCGCAAAGCCTTCGACGGCATCGTCCCCGACGCCGCACTCAACACCACCGTCGCGATCCTCGCCGCATCCACCGCATTCGCCAACATCACCTCATTCCTCTGGGTCCGCCTCGGCCACGGCCGCGACAAAATCAAGTTCATCAACGCCCTCCAAATCGCGATGGCAATCGTCGTCCTCGCACTCGCCGCGATCCCAACCACACCCGTCGGCCTCATCCTCCTCGCCGCCGGCGTCGTCATCGCACGCATCATCTGGTCCGGCACCATCACCACACGCTCCACCGTCTGGGCCGCCAACTACCCACGCGCCGTCCGCGGCACCATCGCCGGCAAGCTTGCCACCGTCCAGGTCCTCGCCATCGCCATCCTCGCCATCGGCCTGGGCGAAGCAATGGACCGCGACGAGCGCGCCTTCCGCGTCCTCATCCCCATCGGCGTCGCCATCTCGTTCATCGGCATCGCCGCGTGGAGCCGCGTCCGCGTCCGCAACCACCGCGCACTCCTCCGCGCCGAAGCAGAAAACGCCGGGCCCAACGGCCCATCCGCCAACCCCTTGCGCATCTACCGCACGCTCCGCAACGACCGACCATTCGCCGGCTACATGGGCTGCATGTTCTTCCTGGGTCTCGGCAACCTCATGGTCGCCCCCCTCATGGCGATCGTCGTCAAAGAACGCTTCGACATGGGCTACCTCGGCGGCATGCTCGTCACCTCAACCATCCCCCTCGCCCTCATGCCCTTCGTCATCCCCCTCTGGGCACGCCTGCTCGACCGCACCCACATCATCACCTTCCGCGTCTACCACGCCTGGGTCTTCGTCGCCGCCAACGCGCTGACCTTCATCGCCTGCCTCCTCCCCTCCATCCCACTGCTCTACGCCGGCTCCGTCATGCGCGGGCTCGCCTTCGGCGGCGGCATCCTCGCCTGGAACCTCGGCCACCTCGACTTCGCACCCAAAGGCCGCGAGACCGAATACATGGGCGTCCACGTCACCCTCACCGGCCTCCGAGGCCTCCTCGCCCCGTTCCTCGGCGTCGTCATCTACGAGAAGCTCGAGCTGCTCAGCGAGGGCGCCGGCGCCTACGCCTTCCTCGCCTGCACACTCCTCACCATCGCCGGCGCCCTGGGCTTCATCGCCCTCCGCCGAATCATCAAGCCGCCAAGCAAGCACCACACCACCATCGAGCCCACCCC
>CAYQAD010000403.1:0-2090 GCA_964415125.1 uncultured Phycisphaeraceae bacterium
GCGAGCACGGAGAGCCCGCTGGGCTGGATGCCGCAGTACGACGACATCGACTGGCGCGGGCTGGACTTCAGCCGCGAGCAGTTCGACGAGCTGATGAGCATGGACCGCGACGAGTGGCTGGCGGAGATCGCCTCGCACGACGAGCTGTTCTTCAAGCTCTACGACCGCCTGCCCAAGGAGCTCACGTTCATCCGCGAGCTTCTGGTCAGCGGGCTCTGGCGGTCGCCCGAACACTGGGAGATGAAGGCCGACCCGAGCAAGCACTCGGAGAACCACGGCTGACCTGATCTGCCTCTGATCTGCATTGCACGACCACGCCGGCGGATGCTCTCGAGCATCCGCCGGTTTTTCTATGTGCCGTGCGCAGCACGCCATCGCGCGGGCAGACGCGCGGGACACTCGCACCAAGCCATCGCACAAAGCCGATGTCTTGATGCGGTATGGCGAACGTTGCGACGCGTTCTGAGTGCGTGCGGTGTGTGCGGGCTGGGCATCGGCTGCTCGTGCGACGCTCCCGTTGCGGCGCGATCGAGCGGCGACGTCGCGACGCCGAAGAGATCACCTCCAAGCCGGACCCACGACTTCTTTGGAGGCGGTCATGCCACAGACGATTCGGGCCAAGCTCTTCCTGACGATCGGCGCGCTGGCCGCGATGAGCGTGGGCGTGCTCTTCGCGGTCTTCTATGTCGTAGAGACGGGGGCCGATCAGGCGCAGCGCATCAACATCATCGGCAAGCAGCGAAGCCTCACGCAGATGCTCACCAAAGACCTGCTCACGCTCGACGTCAGCGAGGCGAGCGACCGTGCCGCGAACCGCCGGACGCTTGGCGGGACGGTGTCGCGGTTCGACCAGACGCTCCGCGCGGCCCTGGATGGCGGGAAGATCATCGACGCGGATGGTTCGACGGTCGAGATGCCGGCGATCGAGAACCGCGCCGCCCGGCGGGCGCTCGTTGAGGGCCTCGAGATCTGGGAGCCGCTGCTCGCCCTGCTCGAACCGGTCGTCGCGGGCGAGGCCGAGCCGGGGTCGGTGCCGTTCAATCGCGCGGTGGATGCGGCGATCAAGACGAACATCCCGTTGCTGGCGTCGATGAACGACGCGACGGTGGCGCTCTCGGCCGGCACGGACAAGGCGTTCGCACGGCTCAAGGTTCTCAAGGCGGCGGCGCTTCTTTGCGTGCTGTCGCTGGCGGTGCTGGCGGCGGTGCTGGTGCAACGCCAGATCGTCAGGCCGCTCGCGCTGATCGTTGCACGGCTCGAGAGCATCGCCGAGGTCGATGGCGATCTCACGGCCCGCCTTCCCGACGCGCGGCGCGATGAGTTGGGTGCCCTCGGCGCGGCGTTCAACCTCTTCCTCGGCAAGGTGCACGACCTTGTCGTGGCGGTGTCGGACGTGTCGGACAAGATCAACTCGGCGTCGGGCGACGTGGCCGAGGGCATGCAGGCGCTGGCGGCGGTGAGCGACGAGCAGAACGAGCAGCTCGAGCGCGCGAGCGCCGCGGTAACCGAGTCGGCCGCGAGCGTGCAGGAGGTCAGCCGAAAGACCGACCAGGCCGCGGCGACCGCGGGCGACAATGGCAAGATCGCGCGGGAGAGCGGCGCGAGCTTCGACGAGACGATCGACGACATGCAGTCGATCAGCACGACGGTCGACGAGATGTCGGTGGTGATCGAGGCGCTGGGCGATCGGAGCGAGCAGATCGGCAGCATCGTGACGGTGATCAACGACATCGCCGACCAGACCAACCTGCTCGCGCTCAACGCCGCGATCGAGGCGGCGCGGGCGGGCGAGCACGGGCGGGGCTTCGCGGTCGTGGCAGACGAGGTCCGCAAGCTCGCGGAGCGCACGACCGACGCGACCGACGAGATCGCCAAGTCCATCGGCAGCATCCGCGACGAGGCGACACGCGCCAAGGAGCGCATGTCGGCGAGCACCGAGCGGGTGCGGGCGGGCGTGGAGCGCGCCAGCGCCGCCCGCGAGCGCAGCACGCAGGCGGTGTCCGGTGCCGAGGGCCTCGCGTCGGCGATCTACGAGATCGCCAAGGCGAGCGAGGAACAGGCGGCCGCGGCCGAGGAGATCAGCCAGGTGA
>CAYQAD010000404.1:0-2076 GCA_964415125.1 uncultured Phycisphaeraceae bacterium
AGACGCCTCGCGGGTGGGCCTCGAGCTCGTGGATGATCTGCATCGCGCGGACCTTCGGTGCGCCCGTGACCGAGCCGGGCGGGAAGGTCGCGCGGAGCAGGTCGCCGACGGTCCGGCCCGCGCGGAGCTCGCCGCTGACGGTCGCGACGCCCTGAAGCACGCCCGCGTCGGTGCCGCCCGCGTGCGTCTCGATGGTCCGGCGGTCATCGACGCGCATCGTGCCGGGCTCGCAGACCCGGCCGAGGTCGTTGCGCATCAGGTCGACGATCATCGCCAGCTCGGCGCGGTCCTTGGAGCTCTGGTCCAACGCGTCGCGGCCCGACGCGTCGGCCGCGGGGCGCGTGCCCTTCATCGGGCGCGTCCAGACGCGCCGGGGTGTGCCGGCGAGCGCCGGCCCCATCGCGAGGAAACGCTCGGGGCTGAGGCCCAGGATGCGTGCGCCCGTGGGCGACTCGATGTACAGGCCGTGCCTCGGTCGCGCGGCACCGGCGAGGGCGAGATAGAGCGATCGGGCATCGACGCCCGCGGGCAGCTCGGCCGAGAGGCGGTGTGCGAGGTTGACCTGGAAGACGTCGCCGGCGCGGAGATACTCGACGATGCGGGCGACCGCGGCGGCGTACCGCTCGCCGGGCGTGTCGAGCGACAGCTGCAGTCCGTGCTGTGTCGCGCCGGCGATCGCGATTGACGCGTCGCGCGGTGCGTCGGGCAGGCTCGGCGGCGAGCCGACGGCCCAGCGCTGGCCGGTGCGTTGGTCGATGACGTGCGCGTGGTCGATGCGGTGGAGCTCGGCCAGCAGCGTGCCGGCCGGGGGTGGCGGGGCGGCGCTGGGCTCGGCCTGCGTGCCCAGCGGGTAGGCGAGCACGGCCAGCCAGCCCCCCGGGAAGGCGGCCTCGGGCACGCCCGGCCGGGCCAGCCGGGCCGAGGCTGCGAGCAGGCGATCGATCGCTGAGAACACATCGGGCGTTGCCGGCGTGTTCGGCGTGACTGGCGTGTTCGGGGTGTTGGGGCGGGCGGGCTCGGGGGGTGCGGGGAGTGTGCCGTGGGTGTGGGCGGTCCAGTCGCCGTGGCCGTCGGCGATCGCGCGCCAGACGCCCGTGGGCTCGGCGAGCACGGCGAGGGCCGGCACCGGGTCGGTGTGGGCCGACGCTCGGGCGTCCCCCGCCACGGGGTGCGGCAGCGAGGCGACGAGCGGGCGCTCCGCGGGCCAGGCCGCGACCAGATCCAGCGGGTCCCGGCTGGTCCGGTCCCCGCTCGGGACCGGGAGGTGGCGGCTGGGATGGGGCGGTGATTCGGGCACTCGCCGGGATCGTAGAAGTGGGGGGCGTCCGCGAGTGTGAGGAATGCGCGTGGGATGGGCAGGATTGCTCACGCGGCGTCGATCCACGCGAGATGGCCATCTACGATCGCCCGCGCGCGCAGGCCGAATCGGCCGGCTCGGGCACCGAGGACAGCACCACTTTGAACGCCGCCCCGGGGCGGCCCAGTGAACCGCACGCGGCCATGCAGCCGCGAGGGAGCAGCAGGCACATGGCAAAGCGCACGAGCACGAAGACCTCCGCCAAGAAGAAGGTCGCCAAGAAGTCGGCGAGCAAGAAGGCCGCGGCCAAGAAGACCGCCGCCAAGCGCACGACCGCGAAAAAGACCGCGGCCAAGAAGTCGGCGAAGAAGTCGACCGCGAAGGCGTCCACGGCCAAGAAGCACGCCGGCCGCAGCGGCGCACGCACGCCCAAGAAGGTCTCGAAGAAGGCGTCCCGCAAGAAGGCGGCCGGCGGCAAGAAGATCAAGCCCGGCAAGATGGTCTTCTACTTCGGCAAGACCAAGACCGAGGGCGACCGCTCGATGCGCGAGCTCATCGGCGGCAAGGGCGCCAACCTCGCCGAGATGACCTCGATCGGCCTGCCCGTGCCCCCCGGCTTCACGATCACCACCGACACCTGCGCCAAGTACAACGAGGCCGGCGGCCGACTGCCCAAGGGCCTCATCCATGAGGTTCACACGCACGTCGCCTCGCTCGTGCGCGAGCTGGGCAAGAAGTTCGGCGACAACGCCAAGCCTGTGCTCGTCTCGGTGCGATCC
>CAYQAD010000405.1:0-2062 GCA_964415125.1 uncultured Phycisphaeraceae bacterium
AGTCCAAGCGAGGCCCCTCGCACCTGTGGGACCAGGACGAGGTCGGCAGCACGTTTACCGCAAGCCAGCTCTAGCGACTTCCAGAGGGAGCCCACCATGCCCATCGGTCTCAGCGAGCTTGTGCTCATCGTCGACGATGTCCCCGCGGGCGTGCGTTTCTACCGCGACCTCATCGGCCTCACGCTCGAGAAGCCCGCCAGCGACGACTGGGCGTGGTTCCTCCTCGATACCGCCGGCCTCACCCAGCGGCTCGCCCTCGCGACCGGCCCGCTGCTCTTCGAGGAACACTCGCCCAAGCCCCCCGGCCAGCGCTTCGGTACCGTGCACTTCGCCATTGAAGTCACGCCCGATGAGTGGAATCAGATCCGCTCGCGACTCGACGCCGCGGGTGTCGAGGTCTTCGGCCCGACGCACTTCGACTGGATGGCCGCGACCGGGCACTACTGCTACGACCCGGCCGGCAACCTCGTGGAACTCTGGATCCCCGACGCCGCTACGCCGTAGGCGCTGCGGCCGTGGCGTTCGCAACCACCACCGGCTCGGGAAGCTCGATCCCCGCCGCCTCTGCATGGTCTTGCAACGCCGCGACGCGCCAATCGCCCGCCCGCAGCGCTTCGATCGCCTGCACGCCCGCCCGTGCACCGGTGATCGTCGAGATCATCGCGATGCCCAGGCGCACCGTCTCCGCGCGGATCTTGCCCTCGTCGGTCTTCCAGCCGGTGCGCGTCGGCGTGTTGATGACCAGCTTGATCTCGCCGTCGGCCATCAGGTCGAGCACGTTGGGCCGGCTGCCCGCGGCGATCTTCTCGAGCACCTTCACGCGCAGCCCGTGCCGCTGCAAGACCTCGGCCGTGCCGCCGGTGGAATAAAGCGTGAAGCCCATCGCCGCCAGCGGACGCACCGCGTCGGCGATCGCGCCCTTGTCGTGGTCGCGCACGCTCACGAACACGCCGCCCTCGGTCGGCAGGTCCACCCCCGCCGCGAGCAGGCCCTTGAGATACGCCAGCGGCATCGAGACGTCGACGCCCATCACCTCGCCCGTCGAGCGCATCTCGGGGCCGAGCACCACATCCACGCCCGGGAAACGCGAGAAGGGGAAGACGACCTCCTTCACCGCGAACGTGCCCGTGTCGTGCACCTCCTCGGTGCCCAGCGCCGCGAGCGTCTCGCCCATCATGCACTTGGCCGCGATCGCGGGCCACGCGACGTGCTTCGCCTTGCTCACGAAGGGCGCCGTCCGGCTCGCGCGGGGGTTGACCTCGAGCATGTAGATCTCGTCGTCCTTGATCGCCATCTGCACGTTCATCAGGCCGCAGACGCGCAGCTCGCGCGCGAGCGTGCGCGCGATCTCGCGGATGCGCTCGACGGTCGGCCGGCCCAGCGCGTACGGCGGGATGCTGCACGCCGAGTCGCCCGAGTGCACGCCCGCCTGCTCGATGTGCTCCATCACGCCGCAGACCAGCGCCCGCCGGCCCTCCTGCTGCGCGTCGTCGCCGCCGGGCACAAAGTCCGCGACGACATCGACATCCACCTCCGTCGCGTCGCCCAGGAAGCGGTCGATAAGCACCGGCGCATCGGCAAGCTCGGAAACGTCCAGCGCGCTGGTCATGTAGTGCTTGAGCGCCTTCTCGTCCGGGCAGATCTCCATGCCACGCCCGCCGAGCACGTACGATGGCCGGACCAGCACCGGGTACCCGATCCGATCCGCGACCTTCACCGCCTCATCGAGCGAGTGCGCGATCCCGCTCGGCGGCCGGGCGAGCCCGAGCTTCTCGAGCATCGCGTCGAACCGCTCGCGGTCCTCCGCGAGATCGATCGAGTCCAGGCTCGTCCCGATGATCGGCGCACCCGCCAGCTCGAGCCCGCCCGCCAGATTCAACGGCGTCTGCCCGCCGAACTGCACGATCAGCCCGCGCACATCACCCGCGCCCGATCCCAACCGCTCCGTGATGTTCAGCACGTCCTCGAGCGTCAACGGCTCAAAGAACAGCAAGTCGCTCGTGTCATAGTCCGTGCTGACCGTCTCGGGGTTCGAGTTGATCATCACGCTCTCGAACCCGAG
>CAYQAD010000406.1:0-2045 GCA_964415125.1 uncultured Phycisphaeraceae bacterium
CGTGCGCACGGTCGTGGCGCGCCCGTGGTTGATCGCCGCGAACGCCGCGAAGTCGCGCTCGCCCACAAGATGCGCCGCGGCCCGCCGCATGCGCCCGATGTCGAGTGCGTAGTACGTGAAGAACACGTGCCGGCGGTCCCACAGCGGGCGCAGGGTCGCCGACGCGCCGTCCTGCGGCATCACGTGCAGGGTGTACCGGTACCCCTTCGCCACGCAATCGCGCACCGGGTCGAAGGCGTCGTCGACCAGCGCTGCGCCGGTGACGATCACGTCGCCGGGCAGCCGGCTGTTGATCGCCCGCACGAGCGGCACCGTGCCGCGCTCGGCGGGCCAGCCCCGGCCCTGCTCGCCGTGCTGGGAGCACGTGAACGCGGCGCACTGCGCCCGTGCGTGCACCCCCGCGTCGGTCCGGCTCGCGCCGAGCAGGTCCACCGGCTCGCGCACCACCTCCCGCACCGCGCGCTCGACCTCCTCCTGCACCGTTCGCAGCACGAGGCGTGGGCGCTGCCCCGTCTCGTCGGGCTCGGCGCTGGGATCGGGCGGGTGCTGCTTCTGCCAGCCAGCGAAGTCGGTGCCGTCGTACGCGATGTCGAGCTTGTAGCGGGGCACGAGGCGATGCTAGCGGCGCGGCGGTCCGTGTCAGGGGCACAAACGCTCGATCAGCTCACGCGCCGCCGGATACCGCTCCGACAAGGTCGCGCGATCCGCGGCCTTGTAGTCGGCAAAGTCGAACCCGGGCGCGACCGAGCATCCGAGCAGGGCGAAGCCGTGCGTGCCGGCAGGGTCGCCCGCCAAGGGCGCAAGCCGCGCGCCCTGCCACACGCCGCGCGGCACGATCGTCTGCGGGCGTTGCCCGGCCTCGAGGTCCGGGCCGATCAGCACCGTCTCGTGCGAGCCGTCGGCGTGCAGCCGCAGTTGCTCCACCGGATCGCCGAGGTCGTGGTGGAACGCCTCGTCCGACTCGACGATGTGGAGCTGCGAGTACGTCGCCGGCGTGAGCAGGTAGTAGATGTGCGTGGCGTGCGCCCGCCCGAACTCGGTCTGGGTCGGCGCGACGTACCGCGCGGGCAGCGCGGCGGATGGGATGCGCTCCGCCGAGCGGTAGGTCTCGCGGAAGTAGCCCCCCTCCTCGGGGTGCGGCTGGAGCTCGAGCAGTTCGATGACGCGCTGTGCGGTGATGGGCATCGGTCGATTCTCGCAGATTCGGTGCAATGGGCGTGGCGGGCTTGGCGTTGGGCCGTGCAAGACCGGGCGGTGCCGTGCCGCCGCCCGCCATGAAGCTGCCGCCGCCGGGGCCCGCAACCGTCCGGCCTGGCCGCGGCCCAACACGGGAGTCCATGTCATGACACACGCTCTGCAAAGGCTATCGCATGCGCTCGCAGCGCTGTTCCTCGCCGGCGGGATGTTCGCATCGCCCGCTCTAGCCCAGGAAGACCCCGCGGTCGAGCCCGAAGGCCCGGTCACCGAGTGCGTCCAGGCGATGCACGACGTCGCCGACCGCACGACGCGTCAGGTCGACCGCACCTCTCGGCGAACGGTCGCGGCCGTGAACGACCTCGACGGCGAGGGCGCCCCGGCACGCGCGATCGTCCGTACGGGTTCCGCCGGCGTGGAGGCGGTGGCCGACACGACCAGCCAGGGCGTCGACCGGATCAAGCGGATCGCCCGCCGTTGTATCCGGGCGCTCAACGAGGAAGAAGCGCCCGCCGACGCGATCGAGGCGGTGAAGACCGCACGAAACACCGCCATTGCCCGCGTCCGCGCGAACAGCAAGGACGCATCGCAGGCGATCGGCGACGCGGTGACAACCGCCCTGAACGACTAGAACGCGCCCGAACCCCCAGAGGCCTTGCACGGCATGCCGTGGTCCCGCGTGCGGGTCCATGGCGTGCTGCTGCGCGCGCCCGGGGCTGGTCACTCGCCCGCGAGCTCGATGACGTACCCCGTCCGCGGAGCGAGCGTGCGGATCGGG
Source organism: uncultured Phycisphaeraceae bacterium (assembly GCA_964415125.1). Taxonomy (GTDB): domain Bacteria; phylum Planctomycetota; class Phycisphaerae; order Phycisphaerales; family UBA1924; genus CAYQAD01. The sequence goes on from CAYQAD010000406.1 coordinate 1,973, forward strand.
CCGTCGCTTCGGCGGGTCAGCGGCGCGTCGTGCAACAGCTCGCGCATCGGCGTGAACCCGCGGTTGGTCCGCA
>CAYQAD010000407.1:0-2040 GCA_964415125.1 uncultured Phycisphaeraceae bacterium
GCATCGTGAAGCCGCCGAAGGCGATGAGCGTGGTGTTCCAGATCGGGTCGCCGCCGAGCGTCGGGTGTAGACGCATGACAAGGAAGACGCCCGCCTTGACCATCGTCGAGGAGTGCAGCAGCGCCGAGACGGGGCTGGGCGCCTCCATCGCGTTGGGCAGCCAGAAGTGGAACGGGAACTGCGCGGACTTGGTGAAGCAGCCGAGAAGCACGAGGATGACGGCCGGCGTGTAGAGCCCGCTCTCGCGGATCGCCTCGCCCGACATCTGGCTGAGCTCGAAGGTGCCCGCGCCGATGCCCATAAGGATGAGCCCGGCGAGCAGCGCAAGGCCGCCAAGCCCGGTGACGAGCAGGGCCTGCAGCGCGCTCTTGCGCGCCGAGAGGCGGTCGTCATCGAAGCCGATGAGCAGGAACGAGGTGATGCTCGTGAGTTCCCAGAAGATGAACAGCAGGATCAGGTTGTCCGCGAGCACCAGCCCGAGCATGGCGGTGGTGAACGCGACGAGCGTGGCAAAGAACTGCCCGCGCCGAGGCTTGGCCGCCATGTACGAGCCGGCGTAGAGCAGCACGAACGAGCCGACGAACAGAATCAGCAGCGTGAAGCAGTACGCGAGCCCGTCAAGACGGATCACAACATTCGCATCAAGCTGCGGCGCGAACGCGTACCGTTCGACGATCTCGGCGCCGCTGGCGATCACGCCCAATTCGGTGGTGAACCAGCATCCGAGGGCGAAGGGTACCGCAAACGCGACGATGCCCAGCGTCCGCCCGGGCATCCGGGCAAGAAGCGGGGAGGCGGCCGCGAGCAGCGCGAGCGCGATCAGCGACGCGAGCATCATCGGATGCGCTCCTGCACAGCTGCACGGGCGAACGGGCTTGGGTTTTGGTCTGGGTGCGTAGCCACGTGGAAACCCTTATCGAGCGCCGCGGCTTGCAGCGTGAGCGATCGTACCGGCGAGTTTTTCGGTGACCTCTGATCGAGGGACGAAACCGGCGCTCTATCGGCTACCCGGCTTCGATCCCGTGACACACCCGCTCAATCAACGCGCGGATATTGCGCAGTCGCCTCGACGAACCGCGCGAGCGCGCTCGGCGATTGCGCGAGAAAGAGGCTCGGCTCGAGCAGCTCGAGCTCGGAGAGCAGCCAGCGACCGCCCGCGGGCATGAGGTCGACGCGCGCGTAGAGCAAGCGGTCCCGCGCGGCCTCGGGGATCGCCGCGAGGACCGCGTCGGCCGCGGCCCGCTGGTCGGCATCGACCGGCAACTCGCCCGAGACCGACTCATCATCCCCCGCAAGACGGGGGGACTTGCGGATCGCGTGCGTGTACGTGCCGGCGATCCAGATGATCGAGTGCTCGCCAGCCGCATCGACACCCTCGATGTAGGGCTGGACCATCGCGTCGCCGCGCGATGCGAGGTCTTTGAGAAACGCCTGACCCGCCGCCGCATCGGCACGCTCGAATCGGCGGGTGCCGAAGCTCGCGGCCGACACCGTCGGCTTCACCACCACGGCCGCCCAGCCGCGATCGTCCATCACGCCCGCCAAGTCGAGCACGGGGTCGAGCACGGACTCGCTCTGGGCTTGCCACGCGGTGGGCACGATCGCGACGCCCGCCGCCCCGAGCTCGCGCAGGTAGCCCTTGTGCAGATTCCATCGGCAGGCGGCCAGCGGATTGGCGAGGGTCGTGGCCTCGGCAGCCCGGCCGAGCCATGCCTCAAAGCGCGCCGGGTCGTGGTAGTAGTTCCACGTCGAGCGGATCACCGCGAGGTCAAACCGGGCCCAATCGACCGCGTCGTCGTCCCACGCCGCGAGGGTGACGTCGAGGCCCGCGGCGCGCATCGCGTCCAGGGCCGGCGTCTCGTCGGCGTCGGGCTCGGGCAGCGATTGGCACGTCACCCACGCGATACGGCGCGGGTGTGCGGCGTGATGGCTCTGCGGGCCGGGCATCAGCCGCGGACGAAGGAGAGGACTTCCTTGCCCTGCTGGAGCAGGGTCAGCGTGTCCTCACCGACGGTGAAGCCCGTGACCTGCTCGAGTTGC
>CAYQAD010000408.1:0-2035 GCA_964415125.1 uncultured Phycisphaeraceae bacterium
AACGCCGAATGGATCGGGTGGCACACCACCCAGCGAGACCGGACCAAGCCGCCCACGCTCCGAATCACCATCACCCTCCCCCGCGACACCCCGCCGCCCTCCGAATCTTCCACCTCCGTCGCCCCATCCCCCGCCGACTAGCGCCGCCGCCAACTCACGTCCTACGCTTCCGGCAGTGCGCCCACCGCGCACATCCGCACGCCGCCGAACCAAAACCCATCGGCCCGGGAGCTTCCATCATGTCCAGCGCGGTCACCACAGCCCGAGCCGAGCACATCCGCAACGTCGCCATCATCGCGCACGTCGACCACGGCAAAACCTCCCTCGTCGACCAGCTCCTCAAGCAGTCCGGCAACTTCCGCGCAGGCGAGCTCGAAAAACTCGCCGGGGGTCAGCACGACCTCATCATGGACTCCAACCCCATCGAGCGCGAACGCGGCATCACCATCCTCTCCAAAAACTGCGCCATCGACTACACCGGCGTCGACGGCTCCGCCTACCGCATCAACGTCATCGACACGCCCGGCCACGCCGACTTCGGCGGCGAGGTCGAGCGCGTCCTCCGCATGGCCGACGGCTGCCTCGTCCTCGTCGACGCCTTCGAAGGCCCCATGCCCCAGACCAAGTTCGTCCTCCGCAAGGCACTCGAAGCCGGCCTGCGCCCCGTCGTCGTCGTCAACAAGTGCGACCGCCCGGAGGCGCGTGCAGATGAAGTGGTGGGGGAGGTCTTCGACCTGCTCGTCGACCTCGGCGCCGACGACCACGCCCTCGACTTCCCCGTCGTCTACGCCTCGGCCAAAGAGGGCTGGGCCAAGACCGACCTCGGCGAAGACGCCGCCGACCTCCGGGCCATCTTCGAGTCCATCGTCGAGAAGGTCCCGGGGCCCGAGGTCGACCCCACCGGCCCGCTCCGCATGCTCGTCACCACGCTCGATTACTCCGAGTTCGTCGGCCGAATCGGCATCGGCCGCGTGACCAGCGGCACCATCAAGCGAGGCCAGCGCATCGCCGTCGTCAAACGCGACGGCAAGGTCTCCCACGCCAAGGTCGGCCAGGTCCTCCGCTTCCAAGGCCTCGGTCGCGGCGAGGCGGACCAGGCCGAGTCCGGCGACCTCTGCGCCATCACCGGCATCGAGGGCGTCGACATCTCCGACACCCTCTCCGACCCCGAAGACGTCGGCGCACTCCCCCCCGTCTCCGTCGACGAACCGACCATCTCCGTCACCATGCGCATCAACGACTCCTCCTTCGCCGGCCAGGAGGGCGACTACGTCACCAGCCGCCAGCTCCGCGACCGCCTCGAGAAGGAGCTCGAGCGCAACGTCGCCCTCAAGGTCGACTTCACCCGGGGCGACGAGTTCGCCGTCTCGGGCCGAGGCATCCTCCACCTCGGCATCCTCTTCGAGCAGCTCCGCCGCGAGAAGTTCGAGTTTGCCGTCGGTCAGCCCGAGGTCATCCTCCGCGAGATCGACGGCGTCCTCCACGAGCCCATGGAAACCCTCGTCGTCGACACGCCCAACGAGTCCGTCGGCTCGGTCATGGAGGTCGTCGGCTCACGCAAGGGCGAGATGAAGCTCATGGAGCCCCGCGGCTCCGCCACCACCCACCTCGTCTTCGACATCACCAGCCGCGCCCTCATCGGCCTCCGCTCGCGCCTCATGACCGCCACCGCCGGCGAGGCGATCGTCGCCCACCGCTTCGACCGCTTCGTCCCCGTCGCCGGCGAGCGCCCCCGCCGCCAGGCCGGCGTCCTCATCGCACTCGAAACCGGCCAGGTCACCGCCCACGCCGTCGAGGGCCTCCACGACCGCGGCATCCTCTTCGTCGAGCCCGGCACCAAGGTCTACGCCGGCCAGATCGTCGGCGAGCACAACCGCGAGAACGACCTCACCGTCAACATCACCCGCCTCAAGCAGCTCAACAACATCCGCTCGGCCTTCAAAGAGCAAACCGTCACCCTCAAGGCCGCCCGCAAGGTCATCCTCGAAGAGGCCCTCGAGTACGTCGAGGCCGACGAGCTCGTCGAGATCACCCC
>CAYQAD010000409.1:0-2034 GCA_964415125.1 uncultured Phycisphaeraceae bacterium
TCGGATTTTTGCGACACAGGCAGCTTGGGGACGAGCGCCTCGCGCATGCCTCGGAGCATCTCGGCTTCGGGTGATTGGTCGAACATCTCGGGGGCGCCCTGGGCGTCGAAGTAGCTCTTGAGCGCGTCGAGGCCTTCCTCGATGGCGTTCATCGCGGCCTTGGGCTCGTTGTCGCCGAGTGCCTGCGAGGCGATGGCGCGGGCGCGCATCATCATGATGTACGCGCGGAACTGCTCGAGGGCGGACTTGTCGGCGTCCTCGGCGGCGTGCTCGCGGCAGAGATCGAGCACGCGGAGGTTGCGGGTGGTGTCGCGCACGACGCCCTCGTAGTCGTCGAGGACGAGCAGCGCGACGTAGCGGTGGTAGTACTGGGCGGCTTCCTCTCGGAGGGCGCGGCACTCGTCGGTGGTGAGGCGGACGGGCTCGGCCTCGGGATCGGTGTCGGATTGGTCGATTCGGGCCTCGTGGTATTCGAGGAGCGAGCCGTGGCCGTGGGGGCGGGCGCCGTCGGGGCGTCCCTCGGCGTGCATCTGGAGGAGGCCGAGGTCGAGGCGGACCTGGATGCGCGGGAGGCCGTCGTCGCCCTCGATGAGGCGGACGTTGATCTGGCCGGACTCGTAGGGCCAGTCTTCGAGGAGTTCGGTGAGGTCCAGGTTCATGGTGCTCCCGGTGCCTTTGTGGGGCGATTTCGTGGGGCGACTCCGGATCGACTTCGGATCATTGGCTGGTATCGACAGGGTTCGGGCGTTGGATCGTGGGTTGGATGCCGGTTTCGGCGATCTGCCGATCGCTGGTTCGGGTGGGGCCCGGCCCGGTGGGGACATCCGCGGGTCGGGGCGTGGCAGTTTCACGCTGGGCGTTTGATGGGCTTGGGAGCTGCGGGGTGTCGCGTGAGGGCGATTTGGGGTGGCGGCTGTTTCTCGGACGTGAAAATCTTTGCGTTTGAGATGCCCGGCTTCGGCGGGCGGGAGTGGCGTGGGAACGGGCTCACTGCGGGGATTCTCGGGCGTTACACGGTTTGTGACGTGTTTGGCGGGTGGATTTCGGATTGGGTGTCATGGTGAAAACCGTGTCCGAAATGGGCTTGGGGGGTCGATACAGGCCCCGAGGCCTATCATTTTCCCGATTTTTCGGGGTGCCCTTGGATGGCGGGCGCGTTGAGTGGCTGGCGAAGGATCGCTTCTCGGACATCTTGATTGGTGTGTACGGACGGCCGAGTTTGGGCGTCTTGCGGCAATACCCCAGTTTGGGGTATTGCTGGAGGACCCTGAGTGGGCGGTCGATGTGGAACCGTATGTTTTTTTGCGTCGTATCTGAAATTGAGTGGCATACCCGGAAAACGGGTGTAGATACGTCGATGACGGTTGGATCCGTCAGAAGGTGGGTAGAGAGATGAGTGTCCAGAGTGGAGGGGCCCGAAAGGGTGCCGCCGTCCAATCCGAGTTGCAGCTGTACCTCAGTGATCTGAGGCAGTATCCGCTTTTGTCGGCGGAGGAAGAGCGCGAGCTCGGTTGGGCCATTATCAACGACAACTGCCCGCATGCGCGGGAGAAGATGATCCGGAGCAACCTCCGGCTCGTCGTCGCGATTGCCAAGAAGTATGCCGGCCGAGGCCTGGTGCTGCCCGATCTGATCGAGGAGGGCAACATCGGCCTGATGCGTGCTGTGGAGGGGTTTGACCCGGCCCAGGGTGCCCGCTTCAGCACGTACGCGTCGTGGTGGATCAAGCAGGCGATCAAGCGTGCCTTGATGAACGCCACGCAGCCGATCCACGTTCCGGCCTACATGGTCGAGCTGATCGCCAAGTGGAAGGCCCACAGCCGGAAGCTCGAGGCCGAGCTGGGCTACCCGCCCGGGATCGAAGACCTCGCACAGGCGATGGATCTCCCGATCAAGAAGGCCAAGATCATCAAGCGTGCGATTCGCGCGTTCCAAACGTCGAACCAGCAGCCCATGGGCGAAGAGGGCGACCTCTCGAGCTTTGCCGAGATGGTCTCCGATCACCGCGCGGGCTCGCCCGCCGATGCCACCCTC
>CAYQAD010000410.1:0-2029 GCA_964415125.1 uncultured Phycisphaeraceae bacterium
GGTCGTACGCGGGGACATCCGGGAAGATGTCCGGGGTCGCGAAGTCGCCCGTGGCGCCGATCTGCGCGCCCGCGACGAAGAAGGGAGCACCGAGCGCGGTGCCCGCGCAAGCGATGGTGGCAAGGGCTGTGAACTGCTTGAGCATGGGTCGGATCTCCCTCGGAAGTGTGCGGCGGATCTATCAATCCAAAGCTACACGCGTCCGCCGCGTTGTCACCCAAAAACAACGCCAGATCCTGAAGGATCTGGCGTCGCGGTACACTTATTTCGGACGCGGATGCGTCAGAGAATCTTCGGTTGGTCGTCGGGCGCTATTAGGCGCGGCGACGACGGAGACCGGCAACGCCGGCGAGACCGAGGAGGGCCGCCGCACCGGGGGCGGGGGCGTCGGTCAGGATGATGTCGAAGCCGCCGTCGAAGGGGACGGAGACCGCGAAGAGGGTGCCGGCAGCGGTGTCGACGCCGTCGCCGTCGAGGACGAAGTCCACGTTGAGCGAAACGTTGTCGGAGAAGATCGCCTGGAGGACGGAGACCTCGAGGTTGTCACCGGCGATGCGGCCGAGCCAGACGGAGTTGAAGCCGTTGGCGTCGACGCCCGAGGCGACGTGGGCGGCGGGGTTGGGGATGGTCCAACCGACGTTGAAGGCGGTGTCGCCGGGGGCGGAGAAGGCGTCGGTCGCGGCAACGAGAGCGCCAACGCCGGCGGAGGCGGGGCCACCCGCAGCGTCAAGGCTGCCGGGGAACGCGCCGGGGTGGGCACCGATGAGGTTGGAGCCCTGGGCGCCGGGGGTCGCCGCGTTGATCGCGGGGGAGTCCCAGAAGACGCCGCCGCCAGCACCGAGCAGGAAGACCGCGGGGGTGCCGGGGAAGATGTCGGGGGTGGCGAGGTTGCCGGAGGCGCCGATCTGGGCACCAGCGATGGAGAACGGGGCGGCCATGGCGGAGCCGGCGATAGCGAGCACGCCGACAGCGGTGATGGACTTCAGCATTGGGAATCTCTCCTCTTTCAGTGTGACTACAGCCCTATGCGGGGCATTCGACGTCATTGGTAACATGTCGATGCCCCTGACTTTGGGCATCCCTTGTGCACCCCAAGTATGACGCGCTTTAGAGAGATGTCGCGTCGTGCGTGAGGAAAAGCGAAAAAAAGTACAGTCTCGGGTGGGGATTGTGCGGACGGTCCCCGTTCCGCCCGTTCAAGTTATCGGGCATTGATTGCGGGAGCGAAGCGCAAAAAAGAACAGAGGCGGACCCTGGGGTCCGCCTCTGTGGTTCACTGCGTGAGTGCTACCGGAGTCGGGCGCTGATTAGGCGCGACGACGACGGAGGCCGGCGACGCCAGCGAGGCCGAGGAGGGCCGCGGCGCCGGGGGCGGGGGCATCGGTGAGGATGATGTCGAAGCCGCCGGGGACGGGGACGGAGACGGCGAAGAGGGTGCCGTTCTGGGTCTGGACGCCTTCACCGTCGAGCTCGAAGGTGATGTTCGCGCCGGTGTCCTCGGAGAAGATCGCCTGGACGAGGGTCGCCTGGAGGTTGTCGCCGGTGATGCGGGCGAGCCAGACGGAGTTGAAGCCGTTGGCGTCGACGCCGGAGCCGACGTGGGCAGCCGCGTTGGGGATGGTCCAACCGACGTTGAAGGAGGTGTCGCCGGGGAAGGCGAAGTTGTCGCCGCCCTCAGCAGCAACGAGAGCGCCGACGCCGCCGGAGGCGGGGTTGATGGCGGCATCAAGGGTGCCGGGGAAGGCGCCGGGGTGGGCACCGATGAGGGTGGAACCCTGGGCGCCGGGGGTGGCGGCGTTGATCGCGGGGGAATCGTAGAAGACGCCCTCGCCAGCACCGAGCAGGAAGACCGCGGGGGTGCCGGGGAAGATGTCGGGGGTGGCGAAGTTGCCGGTCGCGGCGATCTGGGCACCGGCGACGGTGAAGGGGGCGGCAACAGCGGAGCCGGCGATCGCGAGGACGCCAGCAGCGGCAATGGTCTTAACCATGGTGTTTCTCTCCATCTCTACCGAAGATGTGTTTCTTCTCT
>CAYQAD010000411.1:0-2027 GCA_964415125.1 uncultured Phycisphaeraceae bacterium
GCCGGGTCGCTCGCCTCGCCCACGATCTGCTCGTAGCTCCGCACCGCCGGGGCCGACTCGAGCGCGACCAGCTCACCCTCGCGGGCCCGGCGGAGCCCCAGCGACCCGCCGCCGGTGACCGTCGCGACCCATCGGCCCTCGCTCAGGCGGCGATAGACCGCCTTGCCGTGGTCGGCCTCGGGGCTGTCCCAATCCACATCCGATAACTCGGGCTCGATCACCACCGCGTCGCTCGGCGCGGTGTGCTCGTCGAAGATCCGCCGGATCCAGAGCCGACCGTCCACCACCACATAGTCCAGGTACACCTCGCCCGACGGGTCGAAGGGCGTCTGGATCTCGCGCTCGATGCCCGCGAACGAGCGCACGCGCACCGTGATCGTGCTGCCCGCGACCACCAGCTCCGTGACGGCCGTCTGACGGACCGCATCGTTGAAACGCGTCGCGAGCGTGTCGTACGCGCCGCCGAGCTCTTCGAGTCGCTCCCGGTAGGCCTCGGCCTCGACGTCGGCGCGCACGAACCGGAACCCCATCAGCCCCACGGCCCCCGCGAGCACCGCGACCGACGCGCCCTGCACCACCGACATGATCTTCAGCTTCATGGCCTATCCATCGGCCACCGGCGCAGCCGCGCGTGAACCGCGATCGGCACCAGGCCGTCGCCCGGCCGTCGCCCGGCTACGCGGGGCGGCGGATGCAGATGCTGTTGTTCTGCCCGCCGAACCCGAAGCCGTTGGAGATCGCCACGTCCACGCCGCCCGCCGCCCGCATGTCGCGGGCCTCGTTGGGCACGTAGTCCAGATCGCACTTGGGGTCGGGGTTGTGCAGGTTGATCGTGGGCGGGACGAACCCGGTCTCGATCGCCTTGACGCACGTGATCAGCTCGACCACGCCGGCCGCCTGGATCAGGTGCCCGAGCATGCTCTTGACCGAGCTGAACGGCACCCGCGGCGCCTGCTCGCCGAAGACCGCCTTCACCGCGCGCGTCTCGATGCCGTCGTTCTCGGGGGTGCCCGTGCCGTGGGCGGAGATGTATTGCACGGGCGGTCGGCCCTGGGCGTCGGGCGTGGCGGGGTCGATGCCCGCCTGGGTCAGCGCCCGCCGGATCGCCAGCTGGGCCCCGCTGCCGTCGGGCTTGATGTCCGTGATGCGATAGGCGTCGGCGCTCGCGCCGTACCCGATGACCTCGGCGATCGGCGTGGCGCCGCGCGCCATCGCGTTCTCGAGCGACTCGAGGATGACCACGCCCGCGCCCTCGCCCATCACGAACCCCTCGCGGGTGCGGTCGAACGGCCTGCTCGCGGTCTTCGGATCATCACGGCGCGTGCTCATCGCGGTCAGCCGCACGAAGCCGGTCATGCCCAGCGGGTGGATCATGCTGTGGCTGCCGCCCGCGAGCATCGCGTCGGCGTCGCCCCGCCGGATGATCTCAAAGGCCTCGCCCACGCACTGCGTGCCCGCGGCGCACGCGGTCATGCAGTTCATCGAGGGACCACGCAGCCCGAACTCGCCCGCCAGGTGCATCAGCGGCGCGTTGGGCTCCTGTCCTACCTCGCGCTCGACGCTCATGCGGCTCAGCCCGACCTTGGCAAAGCCCGGGCCGTCGAGCGCGCGCTCACCGGTACTCCAGCCCGCGAGATTCGCAGCCACGAAGTTCTCGTAGTCGAGCGATCCCTCGCCCGCGCCGAGGTACATCCCGAAGCGGTGCGGCAGGATGCCGCCCTCGCCGTCGGGCGCGGTGCCGATCTCGCCGCGTGGCCCGCGCTCGGGCCCTCCGAGCCCGGGCACGCCGCCGAGCCTTGCCTGCTTCCACGCCTGGGCGGCCGCGGCCAGCGCGAACTGGGTGCCGAGCCCCGCGTGGGCGTGCCGCTCGAGCGAGGCGGGGTCATCGAGGAACTGCGCGAGCGAGAACTCCTTGACCTCGGCCGCGAAGTTGGTCGCGAACGTGCTCGCGTCGAACCGCGTCACGGGCCCAGCGCCGCTCGCGCCCGCGAGCAGCTTGGACCACACCGAATCGACATCACACCCAA
>CAYQAD010000412.1:0-2017 GCA_964415125.1 uncultured Phycisphaeraceae bacterium
CGATCACGTTCGCGCTGAGCGGGTTGTCCAGCGCGACGCCCGGGAACACGTCGATCTCGCTCTTGTTGCCGCGACCCGCGATTGTGATCTCGCCGGTGCCCGTGACCTCGCGCGTGAAGCGCACGCAGCGGGTGCACATGATGCAGCGGTCGGCGTAGATGTAGACGTGCGGGCCCAGGTCCTTCTTGGCCTGCTTGACCTTCTGCTCCTCGAAGCGGCTGACGCCCCGGCCGTACTTGTACGAGTAGTCCTGCAGGAAGCACTCGCCCGCCTGGTCGCAGACTGGGCAATCGAGCGGGTGGTTGATCAGCAGGTACTCCATGACGGCCTTCTGGTTGGCGACCGCCTTGGGGCTGTCGGCCCGGATGACCATGCCGTCGGCCGCCTGCGTGGAGCACGAGGGCAGCAGCTTGCCGCCCATGAAGGGCTCGACCTTGTTGTCGTTGCGCGGGTTGGGGGCCCACGCCTCGACGAGGCAGATGCGGCACTGGGCGGACACGCTCAGCCCGTCGTGGTAGCAGTACTGCGGGATCTCGATCTCGTAGGCGTTGGCAACCTGGAGGATCGTCTGCCCGGGCTCGAAGTCGCAGGCGGTGCCATTGATCGTGATGGTCGGCATGTCGGCTCGCTGGGTAGGAACGGGGCGGAACTGCATCCACAACAACGCATCGGCCGGGCATCGGCCCGCCCGACCGCGTCGCGCCCGCGATCATAGGCGAAAACGTCGGTCCGTCCGGCGGCGATCCATGAGCCCCAGTGCGCGGCGGGCCGACCAACGATCCTCGGCAAATCCCGCCGGGGCGAGGGCTTACGGATCGGTCGGCGCGGTTCCGGGCGGGTATGCCGGCGGATCGACCGCGGCCGGGCTCGCCCATTGCGCCTCGGCGTCCTCGAGCATCGCAAGCAGCTCGGCGTACGCGGGCTTGGTGCGGAGCGGGTCCAGGTCGCGATCGTTCATGATCCACCGTCGATCGACGTTGCGACCCGGGCCGACGTCGCCACGCTCGCCCAGGCGCCGCAGCACCGCCAGAGCCCGATCGGTGTGCCCGGCCATGCTGAGGATGCAGGCGTGGTTGTACCAGCCCGACCAGCCGTCGCCGGTGCGCTCGGCCGAGTCGACCTCGGCCCGCGGGCCCGAGTGGATCCGCAGCGCCTCGGAAAACGCCTGGTGGGCGCTGGCGGGGTTGTCCAGGGCCACCTCGATGTGCCCGAGCATGTGGTAGCCCCAGAGCCGATCGGCGTTGGCGGGGCTCGCCTCTTTGAGCCGCGCCCAAAGGCGCTCGCGGGCGGTCTGCTGGGCTGTGCGGGCCGCGGCCGGCTGGCCCGTGCGGGCGAGCACCAGCCCGAGCTTGTGCCAGACCGCGAAGTTCTCCGGCCGATCGTGGGCCATGGTCGTGAGCATGGCCTCGTCGTTGGGCAGATTGGCGAGGTTTATCGGGAAGGAGACGCCGGGCACGCGCTGCCCACCGCGGCCTTCCGGGGCCGGCGTGGTGAGCACCGTCGCGAGAAACGCCGCCATCCCGGCGAAGGCTGCGATCCAGATCAACACCGCAAGCTCGGCAGGAAGACGACGCATCGCCCCCTACGCTAGCGGCGATGGCCGACCCAACCAACGCCCCTTCTTCGAGCTCGACCCAGCCCACACGCATCCGCCCGCCCAGCGGCACGCGCGATCTCTACCCCGACGACATGCGCCGCCGGCGCTACGTCATGGACGCCTGGCGACGCGTCGGCATCCGCCACGGATTCGAAGAGGTCGACGGGCCCACCTTCGAGACCACCGAGCTCTACACGGTCAAGAGCGGCGAGGGCATCGTCGGTGAGCTCTTCCAGGCGTTCAGCGGCAAGGACCCGGAGCAGAAGGCGGCCCTCCAGCGCGGCGAGCCCGCCCCCTTCGCGATCCGCCCCGAGTTCACGCCCACCCTCGCCCGGATGTACGCCGCCCAAGCGCGGTCGCTGCCCAGGCCCTGCAAGTGGTTCATGGCCGGGCCGTTCTTCCGGGCCGAGCGCCCGCAGC
>CAYQAD010000413.1:0-2004 GCA_964415125.1 uncultured Phycisphaeraceae bacterium
GGACGTCGGAGTGGAAACGGAGGCCGCCCTTGTAGGGGCCGAGTGCGTTGTTGTGCTGGACGCGATAGCCCTTGAAGAGTCGGTGGTGGCCGTCGTCCATCTTCACGGGGAAGTGGACCATGATCTCGTTCTTGGGCTGGGCGAGGATGATCTTGACGCGGTGGCGGAGGTTGATGATCTCCGCGGCCTTGAGCATGGTCGAGACGGTTTGGGTGTAGAGGTTGTCGGGGTCCTGGGGGAAGCCGAGCTCGTCGAAGACGGGGTCCCAGCCGAGGATTTGTGCGTCGGTCGCGGCGGGCTTGGTTTCGGAAGGCTGGGTGGGGACGGTTGTCATTGGTTGCGACCTTTGCTTTGGGGCGCGCGTCGGATGACGCAAGTCGTGTCGAGCCTGTCGCGTAGCGGGGCGTGTGCTGCGCGATTCTGGTCTATCGGCCGGGTCTGGCTTGGGGCCTTGGCGTGCCACACGGATACGCTGGCTTTGCGACTCGGTTCGTGATTATCGGCTCTGGCCGATGATGGGTACAGAGGTATGGGGAGGAAACCCCCGTACCAGTTCCGGCGCGAGGGTTTGGCGCGGGGGTTTGGCGCGAGGGTTTGGATGGGCGTGTTGGAGGTGATGGATGGTTGTGTATTCGGCGGCGGATCTTGTGTGGGCGACTCGGATCAAGTCCACGGCGGAGGCGGTGGGGGTCGAGGCGAGGCCGGTGCGGTCGCTGGAGATGCTCGATGCGAGGCTCGGCGACAGCGAGGTGCGCGGGTTGATCGTGGATCTCGAGGCGGCGGAGGTCGGGCTGGAACTGATACGGGCGGTGCGTGAGGACCTGCGTGGCCGGGGCGTGCGTGTGGTGGCGTTCGGGCCTCACGTGGCGGTGGAGACGCTGCAGGCGGCGCGGGACGCGGGGGCGGACGAGGTGATGCCCCGGGGTGCCTTCTCGAACGCGCTGCCGGACCTGCTGGTGGCGCTGGAGGCGGGGAGCGGGCGGTAGGGGGCTCGGCCGGCCTTGGATTTGGGTTGTAAGTGGAGTCTGGATAGGTCGATGGCTAGGGTTACGGCCGGTCTGGGCGGGCGCTTGCGTGCCCGGATTGGCTGTGATTGATGGCATCGGCCGGCCCGGCTTTTTCGCTCGCGTGTTGCGGCGACCGGGCGCAGTGGGCTCCCGCGCGGGGCGTGCTGCGAGATGTCTGGACCCAAGTCGCCCCATGGGGGCTGCGCGTGCGAGCCGAGTGCTTGCGTGTGCATAACGACGACCGCGACGCGTGATGTACGGGCGACCCGGCTGGGCCTGTGCGACGACGTGCGGACATGAGAGCAAAAGTACATGATCGATGAGACGCTGATCGCTTCGCTTGGAGTGGACCTTGATGATGCCGACGCGCTGATTGCCGAGGCGTACAGCGACGGGCTGACCGAGGACACGATGGAGTCCATCATCGGGCAGTCGGTGAAGGACCTGACGCAGGGCAAGCTGATCAAGGGCAAGGTCATCGGCGCCGCGGGCGACGACATCGTGATCGATGTGGGCCTGAAGAGCGAGGGGCTGATCCCGAAGGAGGAGTTCGCGGATTCGCCGGTGAAGCCTGGCGATGAGGTGGACGTGCTGCTCGAGTCGATCGAGGGCGAGGGCGGGCTTGTTCAGCTGAGCAAGCGCAAGGCCGACCGGATCATCGCGTGGCAGCGGATCATCGACACGACCAAGGAAGAGGACGTGGTCGAGGGCACGGTGATGCGGAAGATCAAGGGCGGCCTGCTGGTGGACATCGGCGTGCCGGTGTTCTTGCCCGCGTCGCAGGTTGATATCCGCCGCCCGAGCGACATCGGCGAGTACGTCGGTCGCCGGATCCGTGCGCAGATTCTGAAGATCGACGAGGAGCGCCGGAACATCGTGATCTCGCGGCGGAAGCTCGTCGAGGACGAGCGTGCGGCGGCGAAGAAGCGGCTGCTCGATGCGGTCAACGAGGGCGACATCGTGCAGGGCACGGTCAAGAACATCGCCGACTTCGGCG
>CAYQAD010000414.1:0-1991 GCA_964415125.1 uncultured Phycisphaeraceae bacterium
GAACCAGCCCTTGCCGTTGGTCTCGACGCGGAAAAGGGGCTCGCCCGGCTCGTGGTCGAGGCAGAGTGTCCAGCCGAGGCGGGCGGCGTCGGCGAGCAGCCAGCCCTTGGTGACCATCGAGGTGTACGGCTCGACGTCGTACGCCAGCGCGTACGCCTGCCCGATGTGGTGCGAGGTCGGCATGACGTCGGGCACGAAGACCGTCGGCGTGCCGGCCGCGTCGTCGAACAGCACCGCCTGCTGGCCCCAGGTGTGCCCGGGCGCGAGGAAGACGCGGATGCCCGGCAGGATCTCGGTGAGGCGGTGCTCGATGGGCGTCTTGGGGCGATCGCTTCGGTGCGGCTTGCCGCCGGCTGAGTAGACCGGGAAGGGGCGCGGCGAGTCGTGCAGGACGACCTTCTCTCGGATCGGCTCGAGGTGATCGCGGTAGTACGTGCGCGTCATCACAGCGTCGTTGGCGAGGGCGTCGAGCCACTCGCGCTGCTGCACGTGGACGCGCGCGTTTGGGAAGGTGAGCTTGATCTCGGTCTCGTCGCCCGAGGCGTCGCGCGGGGTGGGGGCGGTCCAGTCGGGCGACTCGCCGGGCTGGCAGCGCCGCGTGAGGCCGCCGGCGTGGTCGAAGTGCAGGTGCGTGACGATGACGTCGTCGATGGTCGTGGGGTCGATGTCGATGGCTTCGAGGGCCGAGTGGATGGTGATGCCGTCGAGCCCGAAGATCTCGGCCATCTTCGGGTCGAGCTTGTCGCCCGTGCCGGTCTCGATCACGACGCGGCGCGGTCGGCCGAGGGCGGGGTCGGGCTCGACGGATTCGAGGTAGAGGCAGTTGTGGGCGAGTTCGATGCGGTGGCGGTCGTCGGGGGTGACGGTGCGTTCCCAGACGACGCGCGGGACGACGCCGAACATGCCGCCGCCGTCGAGGAGGAATCGGCCGGCGCGGAGGAGGGTGGTGCGGTAGCGGGGGGTGGTCATGGTCGGATACTACTGCGTGCGTGGCACGCCTCACGCCCATCGAGATCGCCCGGCTTGAGGAGGCCCGGATTGCCGCGGGCGTGGCGGGGATCGCGAGCGAGGCCGAGCCGTGCGCGGGTGGGATGCTGTGCTACGAGGAGCCGGGGTGCTGGGCGAACCAGGCCGAGGGGCTCGGGATGCACGGGCCGGTGTCGGCGGCGGAGCTGGATCAGTTGGTCGAGTTCTACGTGTCGCGCGGCGTCGAGCCGAGGATCGAGGTGTGCCCCTTTGCCGACCAGTCGCTCGTCGACGGGCTCGGCGAGCGCGGCTTCCGGTTGCTCGAGTTCGAGAACGTGCTCGCGTTCGATCTCGCGGATGCGATTCCCGAGGTCGAGCCGCCCGAGGGGCTCGAGCTGTTGCGTGTCGACGCGGGCGATGGGGCGATGGTCGATGAGTTTATCGAGGTGTCGTCCAGCGGCTTCCGCGAGCCGGGCGAGGCGGTGACGCCGGGGCTTGCGCGCACGATCGGGCGCGTCGTTGCGAATTTGCGGAACGACTGCTACCTCGCGATGCTCAATGGCGAGGCGGTCGGGGGCTGCGGCATGGAGACCGCTGGCGAGATCGCGTGCCTGTTCGGCACGAGCGTGCTCGAGCCATACCGCCGGCGCGGCGTCCAGCAGGCGATGATCGTCCGTCGTCTATACCGGGCACGCGAGCGCGGAGCACGGGTCGTGACGATGCTGTCGAAGCCCGGCATCGCGACGGAACGCAACGCGGCCCGCCTGGGGTTCGCGATGGCGTACACGAGGGTGACGATGGCGATGAAGGGCGAGGCGTTGGTCGCTTCGATGTAGTTGGTCAGGCCGAGGCGCTCTGCAGCGACTCCACGATCTCCGCCAGCGCCAGCGCCGCGGTCGCGCCGTCGACGACTCGGTGGTCGCAGGCGAGGCTGAGGGGCATGAGTTTGCCGACGGCGGGTTGGCCGTTGCGGACGACGACGCCGTCGTAGACCTTGCCGACTGCCAGGATCGCGACCTCGGGGT
>CAYQAD010000415.1:0-1966 GCA_964415125.1 uncultured Phycisphaeraceae bacterium
ATGGCGTTGGCGACGCTGCTCGAGAAGGAAGACGACATCGCGGGGTCGTGGGCGTTCGCGGTGCGGGCGAACAAGCTGGCGAAGACCGCGTGGAGCGCCGAGAACCACAGGCAGGTCGTCGAGAACGCGATGTCGGTGTACAGCGCCGAGGTGTTCGACGCGATGGCGGGTGTGATCGGGTCGGTCGAGCGGCGGGATGATCTGGTGTTTGTGGTGGGGATGCCGCGGTCGGGGACGACGCTGATCGATCAGATCCTGGCGGCGCACCCGGCGTGCGAGAGCGTGGGGGAGTCGCGGTGTTTGGAGTTGGCGGCGGCGGGGGTGAAACTCGAAGAGCCGAGCGAGCGGGTGCTGTCCAGGCTCACGCCCAAGAAGCGATCGGACGCGGGGGCGGCTTTGCGTGCGTCGATGGAGGCGTTGTCTTCTTCGGACGAGACGATCGTGGACAAGACGCCGTTCAATGATCGACGGGTCGGGGCGTTGGCGGCGTTCGCGCCGGGTGCCAAGGTCATCCTGACGCGCCGGGACCCGCGCGACATCGCGTTGTCGTGCTTCTACCGCAACTTCGCGGGCGGAAAGGAGTGGTCCGTGGATATGGGGTGGATCACGGAACTCATCCGTGAGCGGATGCGGTTGCACGCGCACCTGATGGAGGTGATCCCGGCGCACGCGCCGTGGGTGTCGATCACGGAGGGGCGGTACGAGACGGTCGTGTCCGAGCCCGAGCGTGAGGCGAAGAGACTCGTCGCGCACGCTGGGTTGGAGTGGGACGACGCGTGCCTGAAGTTCAGCGAAAGGAAGCGGATGCTGCCGACGCTGGAGCCCTCGCAGGCGGGGCGTGGCGTGTACACGGGATCGATGGCACGGTGGAAGAAGTTCGAGCCGCACGTGGGCGGGGCGTTGGACGGGCTGCACGAGATCGCCGAGTCGCTGGGGTATGAGGGCGCGTAAAAAACGCCCGCGGCTGCGGGCGTATGTGTGTGCTCGAAAGTGATCCGCTTACTGGCCCTGCGCGAGCGAGTAGCCGGGTTTGCCGTCGTATTGCTTGAGCGGGGTGAAGCTGACGATCTCGAGTTTCTCGCTGAGGCGGCTGAGCAGGTGGATGCAGGGGGCCTGCCCGATGCGTCCGATCATGGACTTGTCGCGGAGCTCGAAGCGGAGGCGGTGGTGGTCGACGCACTCGGTGTAGACCGAGCCGGTGGGCCAGACCTGGGTGCCGCGGTTGGAGATGAGCAGGAGCTCGAAGGGCGAGCCCTCGCAGGCCTGCTGGGCGCGGGCGGCGACCTCGGCGGGGCTCAATGGCGAGCCGACGTAGACGTCGGCGCCGCAGTGGTGGGGCTCGCTGGTCTCGAAGGTGCGCATCATCTCGTTGGTCTGCGGGCGGGCCGGGACGGTGAAGTCGACGGTGTCGTGGGTGCCGACGGCGCGTGGGTTGCAGGTGGTGGGGTTCTTGCCGAGGTTGGCGGCGATGGCTTCGGCGAACGCCATGGTGCCGACGGGGTCCTTCTCGCCCTTGACGTCGCCCGTGTGGACGCCCGACTCGAGGGTGTAGAGCAGGGCGTTGTTGATGACGGCGGCTTGCTTTGCCAGCCCGATGTGGCGGAGCATGAGCAGGCCAGAGAGCAGGAGCGATGTGGGGTTGGCGATGCCCTTGCCGGCGATGTCGGGGGCGGTGCCGTGGACGGCTTCGAAGATGCTGATCTTGTCGCCGATGTTGGCCGACGGCGCGAAACCGAGCCCGCCGACCAGACCGGCGGCGAGGTCGGAGACGATGTCGCCCTGCAGGTTTGGCAGGACGACCATCTGCATGCGGTCGGGGTGGAGGACGAGGTTCATGCAGAGGGCGTCGATGATGACGTCGCCGGTCTCGATGCCCGGGTAGTCCTTGCCGATGTGGTTGAAGCGTTCGAGGAAGAGACCGTCGGTCATCTTCATGATGTTGGCTTTGTGCCCGCAGTGAACCTTC
>CAYQAD010000416.1:0-1959 GCA_964415125.1 uncultured Phycisphaeraceae bacterium
GGCCGAGGTGGAGTTCTTCTGACACCTCGACTACAGCCAGGAGTGGTACCGCTTCTTGCGGGACTTCCGCATGGCGTGGTGGGAGTCGATCGGGCTGGCGGGCGAGAACCTCATTCTCCGGGAGCACGACGCCGACGAGCTGAGCCACTACTCGATCGGGACCTGCGACGTCGAGTACCGCTTCCCCTTCACCGCGCCGGGGTTCGGCGAGCTCGAGGGCGTGGCGCACCGCGGGTGCTTCGACCTGACCCAGCACCAGGAGCACTCGGGGCAGAAGCTCGAGTACTTCGATACCGACCGCGGCGAGACGCTGCCGAACGGGTCGAAGAAGGGCGAGCGGTACATCCCGCACGTGATCGAGCCGGCCGCGGGTCTGGACCGCGGCGCGCTGGCGCTGCTGTGCGAGGGGTACACGGTCGACGAGAGCCGCCCGAGCCCCGAGATCATGAAGCTGCACCCGCGGATCGCCCCAATCAAGGCGGCGGTCTTCCCGCTGGTGAAGAAGGACGGCATGCCCGAGCTGGCCGACAGCCTGACCGCGACGCTTCGCAAGCGGTTCGGGCAAGCCGGCCTGATCGAGACCGACGCGAAGCAGTCGATCGGCAAGCGCTACGCCCGCATGGACGAGGCCGGCTGCCCGTACTGCTTCACGATCGACGGCGACACGCTGACCGACCAGACCGTGACCGTCCGCGATCGCGACACCGGCGGGCAGGATCGCATCGCGATGGACCGCGTGCCCGAGTATCTGGGCGATCGCCTGGCAGAGTAGATCCCCGCGCCGACGCCCTGCCGGGGCTGCGACCTCGCGTGGGCTCGGTGGTAGACACTCGGCAGAGGGTGCAACGCGGGGGTGACATTTCCCAAGCATGCCGAGTGTGCCCGGGCGCCGCGGCCCGTCGGCGGACCGCCGGACGCGGGGTTCGTTCTTGGTCTGGCCGGATTTGGTTGGTGTGGCTGGGGTGGTCTTGCCTTTCGAGAGGGCGTGAAGCCGTGCTCAAGTGGATTGTTCGGATCGTCATCGCGTTGGTCGTGCTCGTCGTGATTCTGGGCGCGGTCGGGGCGGCGGGCGTGGCGATGGTCGCCAACCAGGAGGGCGGGATGGCCCGCTTCGGCGGCGGCGGGCCGGAGGCGACCGAGGTGCGCCTCGCGACGCCCACCGTCGGTCCGCTGCAGCGGGTGGTCAGCGCTCCCGGCGCGATCGAGCCGCTGACGAAGGTGGAGATCTCGGCGCAGGTCTCGGCGCGGATCGTGGCGCTGCCGTACCGCGAGGGGTCGTTTGTTGAGGAGGGCGAGGTCGTCGTCGAGCTCGACGCGCGCGATCTCGAGGCCGCGCTGCGCTCGGCCGAGGCGTCGCTGCGGAGCGAGGAGGCGAGGCTCGACGGCGCCAAGGCCGACTTCATCCGCACACGGACGGA
The DNA here is from genome assembly GCA_964415125.1 of uncultured Phycisphaeraceae bacterium. Lineage (GTDB taxonomy): Bacteria > Planctomycetota > Phycisphaerae > Phycisphaerales > UBA1924 > CAYQAD01. Next base: position 1,419 of record CAYQAD010000416.1, read on the forward strand.
CTTCGGCCGGGCGAAGGAGCTGGCCGAGACCGGCGACATCCCCCAGTCCGAGGCCGATCTGGCCGAGGCGGACTTCCTGCGATCCCAGAGCGAGCTGAAGCGCGCCGAGCAGGCGATCGAGATCGCCAAGGCCAACATCGAGCGCGCGCAGAAGGACCTGGACAACGCGATCATCCGCGCGCCGATCTCGGGCACCGTGACGGTGCTCAACGCCGAGGTGGGCGAGACGGTCGTGGTCGGCACGCTCAACACGCCCGGCTCGATCATCATGGAGGTCGCGGACCTCTCGACGATGATCGTGCGCACGCAGATCGACCAGACCAACATCGCCCCGATCGAGCCGGGCCAGCAGGCCCGCGTCTACGTCAACGCGTTCCCCGACAAGGAGTTCTCGGGCGAGGTCCGGCGGGTGGCGCTGAAGATGAGCCAGACGTCCGACGGCGTCGGCTTCTTCGACACCGAGGTCGTCATGGAGCTCGGCGAGACCGAGCGCATCTACAGCGGGCTGAGCGCGTCGGTCGACGTGATCGTCGAGACCTTC
>CAYQAD010000417.1:0-1957 GCA_964415125.1 uncultured Phycisphaeraceae bacterium
CATCGACCGCGTCGACGCGGCGGCACGGGAGCTGCGAGCCGTGGGCCCCGCGGAGGTGCTCGCCCGCGGCTACAGCGTCACGCAGCTCGCCGACGGGACGGTGCTCCGCTCCGCCCAGGGCGCCGCCCCCGGCGCCGTGCTGACCACCCTGCTCTCCGACGGGCAGGTCACGAGCACCGTCGGCGGCAACGCCCGCAGGCGGGCGGGCAAGATGACGGCCGCGGGGCAGATGGACCTCTTCGGCTCCAAGGGCTACCTTGCCGACCATGGCCGAGACCCCCGACGACCCGAAGACGACCACCCCCAAGACCGCAAAGCCCCGCAAGAAGGCTGACGCGAAGGGATCGCGCAAGCCCGCACCGCGTGTCGACGGCACCGTCTCGTTCGAGGACGCGCTCGAGCGCGTCGAGGGCCTGATCACCCAGATCGAGAGCGGCGAGATTGGACTCGAGGAATCGCTCACCCGATATGAAGAGGGCGTGGCGCTGATCAAGCGGTGCCGAGCGATTCTGGACGTCGCCGAGCAGCGTGTCGAAGAGCTCGCAGACGATCTCGAAGGGCAGGACGATTCCGCGTGAGCTACCCGATGTTCGTTGTGCTCTCGGCGGTCGTGCAAGTGGTGTTCGCCGCCGCCTTCGGCGCGTGCGTCGGCTCGCTCATCAACGTGCTGGTCTATCGGCTGCCCCTGGGTCTGGGCGTGGTGACGCCGCCCTCCCGATGCCCCTCATGCGAGACCCGGCTCACGTGGCGTGAGAACATCCCGATCTTCGGCTGGCTCGCGCTTCGCGGGCGCTGCCGATTCTGTCGAAGCCCGATCTCGAGCGAGTACCCGCTCGTCGAGGCGTTCGTCGCCACGCTCTTCGCGCTGATCACGCTCGCATGGTTCGCGCTGCCCGCCGACACACAGGTCCTCGGCGTCGCCATGGAAGCCGTTCGTCCCGAGTGGACGCTCAACGGATTCCCGCGGGTCTGGCCCGCGTACATCGCCGTGCTGACGCTCGTGTCGTGCCTTGTCGCGATGACGCTGGTCGACGCGAAGACCTTCACGATCCCGCTGGTGCTCGCCTACGTGCCGGTGGTCGCAGCGGTGGTGTTCCATCTCGTGCTTGTGCTGATCACGGGCGAGCGGGGGCTGCGTGACACGGCACCGGGCTACGACTGGATCATCCCCGAGCCCGGCCCGACGGGCTGGGCGTGGGCGGGCGTTGCGGCTGGCGGCGTCCTCGGGCTCGCCATCTCCTGCGGCCTGCTCGAACTCGGCTGGCTACGCCGCAGCTTTGCCGACTACGACGAGTGGGAAGCCGAAGCGATCAAGCAGGCCGAAGCCGAGGCGTCCGGCGAGGCGGGGGCCAAGGGCAACAACGCCGAGCCCGTCACGCCCGAGACGCTCTGGATCCAGTACCCCCACGCCCGGCGCGAGATGTTCAAGGAGCTCTTGTTCCTCGCCCCCGCGATCGTGCTGGGCATCCTGGGCTACTCGGCCGGCCACGCGATCGGCGGGCCCTGGACCTTCGACCCGGACATCGGCGCGCTGATGCCCGCCAGCGACCTGCCCATGTGGGCCAGGGCCCTGGCGGGGATCGGGCTTGGCTTCCTGGCGGGCGGCGGGGCCGTGTGGGCCATGCGGATTCTCGGGACGCTGGCGTTCGGCAAGGAGGCGCTGGGGCTCGGCGACGCCCACCTCATGGCGGGTGTCGGCGCCGTCCTCGGCTGGATCGACCCCGTCCTCGCGTTCTTCCTCGCCGCGTTCGTGGGGGTTGGCGCCGAGGCCGTCCGTGGCATCTTCGCCGGCGGCATGAAACGCATGATGCCGTACGGCCCGTACCTCGCGGCCGCCACGCTGATCGTCATGCTCGCCAAGCCGCTGGTCGAGATCGTGCTCGGCAAGCTCGGGCACACCACGATCAACCTGCCCTGACCACACCGAGCCGCGCCCCCGCCAGCCGTCGCTGCGGGC
>CAYQAD010000418.1:0-1903 GCA_964415125.1 uncultured Phycisphaeraceae bacterium
GGCTGGGCTCGTCGAGCGCGAGCTCGAGGTAGAACTCGCGGCCGTCGATGACGACTCGCGCGCCGTCGCCCTCGGTCGTCTCGTCGCAGCCCGGTAGCGTGATCGTGAGCGCCGCGAACACGACGGCCAGCACGAGTGCGGGCAGCGCTCCCAGCGGGCGGGCGACCTGATCGACAGCGCGGGTCGGGGTCAGATGCCGTGTGTCAGCCATTGCTCGTCCTCGGGGCTAAAGGTGATCGGGCGTCTTGGGATCGTATCGAGGTCGAAACGCTCGGCGAACTCCGCGGCCGACATGGGCGTGGGCTCACCCGCGATCCCGCACCAGTGTGCGCACAGGCCGATGATCCGCTCGGCGGGCACACCCATCTGCTCGTAGGTGGTCAGGCGCGTGTCACCGTGGCGCTTGGCGAGCCTTCGGCCGTCGTGCCCGAGCACGAGCGGCAGGTGGCACTGGGTCGGGCTCATCGTCGCGCCGAGCTCGCGGGAGAGGAGCATCTGCCGGGCGGCCGAGTCGAGCAGATCGTCGCCTCGCACGATCTGCGTGATGCCCTGGCGGATGTCGTCGACCACGACCGCGAGCTGATACGACGGCGCGTGGCGCTTGGTCCAGACGACAAAGTCGCCCACGGACTCGGCGGGCGAGCGGGCTTGCCGGCCGGCGAAGACGTCGGCGAAGTCGACCACGTCGGTCGGCGTTGCGAAGCGCCAGTTTCGGTTGTCGTCGATGAAGGCGCTCGGCCAGGGCGTCGCCGGCCGCATGGCTGCGGTGACGCGGGACTCGTGCGTGCCCTCCTGCGGGGCGGAGGCGGCCGCCTCGATCTGCGAGCGCGTCAGGTCGCACGGGTAGACCCTCTCCCGCGCCGCGAGCTGCGACATCGCGTCGCGATACGGGGCAAGGTCGTCGGTCTGGCGGATCGGCCCGGTGTCCCAGTCCAGGCCCAGCCAGGCGAGCGTGTCGATGGTCTGTCGCTCGACGCCGGGCTTCACGCGGGGCGTGTCGAGGTCCTCGATGCGGAGCAGGATCTCCCAGCCCCGCGTTCGGGCGAGGGCCCAATTGACGAGAAAGGTGCGCGCATTCCCGAGATGCAGGGCCCCGGTGGGCGAGGGCGCGAGGCGTGTGCGCTCGGTTCGGGCGGTCTCGGCACGGTCGCGGGATGGCACGGATACACTCGGCACGGACCGACATACTTACTCGGCCGGGGCACGCCGGCAACGCACGCAACGGGAGCGACCCATGACCGAGAAGACCCCCGAGAAGACCCCCGCGAAGATGACCGAGTCCGAGATCGCCGCGGCGCTCGAGGGGCTGGAGACCTGGTCGGAGGTCGGCGGCACGATCCAGCGGACGTACGAGTTTCCCGACTTCATCGCCGCGATGGCGTTCGTCAATAAGGTCGCCGACGCGGCCGAGCAGCAGCAGCACCACCCCGACATCCTCATCCGCTACAGCAAGGTCACGCTGACGCTCTCCACCCACGACGCGGGCGGCATCACGAGCAAGGACTTTGACCTGGCGCGCTTCTGCGACTCGATCGCCTGACGGCCGGCACGCCCCCGCTACCCCAGCTCAACCGACCAGTACGCGCTGTCGAGGAAGTTCTTCCACGAGGCGTACTTCTCCGTGCCCATGCGCATCGTGATGAGCGGGTTGCGTCGCGGCCGGACGGGCTCGCGGATGAGCGCGATGCCGGCCTGCTGGGGCGTTCGGCCGCCCTTCTTGGCGTTGCAGCGGACGCACGCGCACACGAGGTTCTGCCACGTGTCGCCCCCGCCTTGGGAGCGCGGGTGGACGTGGTCGATGGAGAGCTCGCTGGTCGGGAACTGCTGGCCGCAGTACTGGCACTGGTTCCGATCGCGGGCGAACAGATTCCGGCGGTTCAGGCGGACCTGCTGGTTGGGCAGC
>CAYQAD010000419.1:0-1889 GCA_964415125.1 uncultured Phycisphaeraceae bacterium
GCGGGGTGGTCGTCGCAGTCGACGGCGGGCGCGGACGTGGACTTCGGGGACCTGTCGGATCTCTTTGGCACGTTCTTCGGCAACCGGGGCGGTCGGGGCGGGGGGAACCCGTTCGGCGGTGCGCGGACGGCCAGCCGGGCCCGGGCGACGCGGCGTGGCGCGGATGCGTCGGCGGTGCTGCGGATTCCGTGGATGCGCGTGGTCGAGGGCGGCACGGAGACGGTGCGGATGCGCCGGGCTTCGGGCGCGGGCGAAGATCGGCGCATCGAGGTGCGCGTGCCCAAGGGTGTGGACGACGGGGCGAAGCTGCGGGTGCGGGGTGAGGGCGACCCGGGCGCGGGCGGCGGGCCTCCGGGCGATCTGCTGCTGACGGTGCGGGTCGACGCGCACCCGGTGCTTCGGCGGAAGGACGGCAAGGGGCTGGATCTGGAGCTCGACATGCCGTTGAGCTTTGCGGAGGCGGCGCTTGGCGCGAGCGTGCGGGTGCCGACGGCGACGGGTTCGGCGACGCTTCGCGTGCCCGCGGGCACGGCGAGCGGGAAGCGGCTCCGGCTTCGCGGGGCTGGGCTTGCCGACGAGAAGGGCGTCAAGGGCGATCTCTACGCGATGGTGCAGATCGTGCCCCCCGCAGCGGTGGGGGAGGCGGACGCGGCGGTGCTGCTTCGGCTGGGCGCGGGCGATGGGCTCCGCGATGGCGCGGGGTGGCCCGCCGAGTAGGATGTGGCCGGTCCGCGATCGGTGCCCGCTCGGCGTCGTTGGGAGTCACGCTCTTTGGTCAAGCAGCGACATCAACTGTTCGTGAGCTTGCTTGTTGGCGCGGACGGTGCGGTCGCGGCGGCGGCGTGCTATCTGGCGTGGGCGCTTCGGCGGGTCAATGTTGAGGGGTATCGGCCCAACAGCTGGGAGACATGGTTCAAGGAGCCGTTGGTCTTCTTCGTGGTGCCGGTGGTGCTGTACGCGATGTGGGCGATGGGGCTGTATCGGCCCCGGCGTGACCGGACGATCCTGAGCGAGCAGTTCCATGTGCTCCGCGCGACGGTGCTGTCGCTCGCGGGGATCGTGGTGGTGCTCTGGCTCGCGGGCAACGACGCGGTGGGCACGAAGCCCGGCGCGGCCGACGCGATCGTGCTTGGGCATGTGATCGACGCGGGGCGGTACCAGATCGGGCTGCTGGGGCTGTTGCTGCCGGCGTTCATGGCGGTGCACCGGCTGGTGTTTCGATTGGTGCTGCGTCGGCTGCGGTCGCGCGGGCGGAACCTTCGGCACGTCGCGGTGATCGGGACGGGTCGGCTTGGGCAGATCTGTGCGCAGACGATCGGGCGGAACTCGTGGACGGGCATCAAGGTGAGTTACTTCGTCTCGCACCACGAGACGACGCGGCGGACCAAGTGCCTGGATCGGCCGGTGTTCGGTGGGCTTGGCGATCTTGTGGAGACGCTGGACCGGAGCCCGGTGGACGCGGTGTATATCTGCGTGCCCTCGCGGATGGCGGCGGGCGTGCCGGGGATTCTCGCGACGCTCGAGCGGTTTCCGTTTGACGTGCGGATCGTGCCGGATGTGCCGCTGCGGTACACGCACCAGGCGATGCAGCTGGGCGAGCTGGATGGCATGCCGGTGCTGAGCTATCGGGAGAATCCGATGGCCGGGCCTGCGGGCGTGGTGAAGCGGTGCGTGGATGTGGTGGGGGCGCTGGCGGGCTTGCTGGTGTTCTCGCCGGTGATGCTGGCGTGCTGGGTGGCGGTGCGTCTGAGCGGGCCCGGGCCGGTGATTTTCAAGCAGCGTCGCGTGTCGATCGGCGGGCAGCAGTTCAAGATCTACAAGTTCCGGACGATGTACTCGGTGGACGACGAGCGGCACCCGGCGGTGACGATCCCGGGCTGGACCGAGCG
>CAYQAD010000420.1:0-1889 GCA_964415125.1 uncultured Phycisphaeraceae bacterium
CGGGGGAGATGATGGCGCCGTGGTCGGCGGCGGTCATGTCGTAGTTGGCGGAGTTTCCGGCCGCGAAGCAGCGGATGACGAGGCCTCCGGCGCCGGCGATGATGCCGGTGGCGTTGTCGGTGACGTTGCAGGAGTCGATGACGGTGTCGGAGGTGCCGCGGATGCCGGCGTTGGCGTTGCCGTCGGCGGAGCAGTTGGCGAGGCGTGCGTCGGACTGGAGTTGGAAGCCGTCGCCGTCGTTGAGGTTTGCGGCGCAGTTCTGGACGGATGATCCGGCGCCGACGAAGAAGCCGTGGGAGACGTTGTCGCGGGCGGCGGAGTTGACGATCGAGCAGCTGAGGCTGGTGGCGATGCCGAAGTTGCCGTTCATGTAGGCAACGCAGGAATCGACGGTGGAGTTGGCACTCACGTTGATGCCGTTGGCGGCGTTCTCGCTTGCGATGCAGCGGGAGAGGGTCACGGACTGTCCGGTAAGGAAGCCGACGTTGCCGTTCTGGCGGGCGATGCAGCCTTCGAGGGAGGCGTCGTTGTCGAGCTGGAAGCCGAAGTCGTCGTTCTCGACGGCGTGGCAGTTGACCAGGGTGACGGGGTCGGTGGAGAAGAAGCCCTCTTGGTCGTTGGATCTCGAGACGCAGTTGACGGCGACGACGGAGCCGGCGTTGGTGACGATGCTGCCGAGGTTGAAGCCGTTGAGGGTGTTGTCGCGGGCGGTGGAGTTGGTGATGAGGCCCGACTCGATCCAGAAGCCGTGGGAGCCGTTGGCGTTGGAAGCGGAGCCTTCGATCCGGGCGACGCCGTCGATGCGGAAGCCACTGCCGCCGTTGAACTCGGCGGTGCAGTTGATGATCTTGGCGTCGCCTTCGATGAAGGCGCCGTCGAACGCCGTGGCGACGATGCTGAGGTCCCGGAGGGTGATGCGGGCGCCCGTGAAGAGGGAGCCGATGCCGCGGGAGCTGAAGTCGCGGATCGTGCCGTTGCGGATGGTGACGCGGCCGACGGGGACACTGTTGATGACGATTCCCGTGTCGGAGCCGGTGCCATCGCCGATGATGGAGAAGCCGTTGAGGTCGAGGGTGACGTCGTTGGCGGAGATGATGACTCCGTTGCCGATCGCGTTGACGTTGCCGGTGAGGTAGTAGGAGCCGGGCGAAGTGATGTTGATGGTCGAGCCGTTGCTGGACAGTGGCGTGCGGGGCTCGATCTGCTGGAGGGTCTTGTTGGTTGGGGATGGTGGTCCTGCGGGGGGTGTGAGCGGGCCGGCGAGGGCTGTCGTTGTCATGGTTGCGAGCGTGGCGGCGATGGCGGCGGCGATGTGGCGGATGGGCATTTCTCTCTCCTTCTCGGGCGGCTCAGCGTACGGGATGGGGCGGTGGGGACCAAAGGGGTTGCGGCATCGCGGGTGGTCGCATGTCCACACCCACGGTGGCCATGGCAGTCCGGATGCGATGCTCGCTTGGCTCGTTGGTTATGTGATGTCGTAAAGGCTGGGGAGTTGGAGGATTTGGGCAAGCTCAGCGAGGGCGGTGGCGGACTCGGCGGCGAGTGATTCGTCGGCGAGCTGGGAGGGGTGGAGCTCGTCGCGGTAGTGGGTGTCGATCCAGACGGCGAGGGTTTCGAAGAGTGTGTCGGTCAGGAGCACGCCCTGGTGCATGGCGCTCAGTTCGTTGGTGGTGATGGGGACGCGGAGTCGGAGGCAGGCGGGGCCGCCGCCGTTGCGCATGGACTCGCGGACGTCGGCGTACTCGACGCGGGCGATGGTGTTGTCCTCGCGCTCGATGCGGTCGGCGACGGCCTTGGCGCGTGCGTGATCGCGGGTATCGGTGGGCGCGAGCAAGGTTAGAACGGGCTGGTCTTGATCACGGGTCGCGATGAGTTGGGAGTTAAAGAGG
>CAYQAD010000421.1:0-1867 GCA_964415125.1 uncultured Phycisphaeraceae bacterium
GTCGCCCGACCGCCCCGAGCCGGACCAGCCCGAGCCCGTCGACCCGCAGCCAACCCAGCCCGAGCCGGTCGAGCCGCAGCCTGCCGAGCCCAACCCCGAGGCCGCGCCCCAACCCCAACCCCAACCCCAACTCCAGCCCCAGCCCCAACCCCAGCCCGAGACCGATCCCGACGCCGAACCTGTCGAGCCCGCGCCGCCCGGCGGCGGTGGGGCCGAAGCGCCGGCCGAGCCGAGCGAGAAGGAGTCCGACGCGGCCGCGATCGAGGCGGCGGTCGATGTCGTGCTCGGTCGCCCGCTCGCCGCCGAGGGGCTGGAGATCGTCACCCGCAGGCCGAGGTTCGCGACCACGACCCTGCTCACCGCCAATCCCAAGTCGCCGGTGGTGCTCGTGACCTTCGGCCGCGACGGCACGGTCATCGAGGCCCGCTTCGCGGTCGACGGCGACACCGTCCTCGACTCGGGCAACGTCGACGTCGATCAGCCGCTCCTCGACGCGATCTACACGTGGCGCGCGAAGGGAGTGGCGCTCGACGAGCTTCCGGTCGATGATGAGGCCGGTGTGACCATCTCCATCCGCATCGCATGGACAGGCCTGTGACCGAGAGCGCACCCAAGTCGGCATTGGCAACGCTCGCGCTGGCGGGGCTGGGGCTGTTGGGGTCAATGCTGTTGGTGTTGGGACCGTCTGCCTCGGCAGCGGCCGCGTCGATGCAGCCCTCGCCGCCCTCGACCGGGCCGGGCCCCGTGGTCGATCCCGGCGTCGGCGATCGCCCGATGGGCGCGGGCGGGCGACTCCTGCCCACCGACCTTCGCCAGCCTGTCGGGTTCCAGCAGGTCTTCGCCCTTCCCGAGGGCGGCTTTGCCCGGCAGGACGGCGCGATCACCGCGGTCTTCCCCCGCTCGGTGTACGTCAACACGCGATTCGGTCAGCGGCCGATCGTGCCGCCGGGCACGGTCTTCCGCATCGGGTCGGGCGTGCCCGAGTGGGCGGTCGGCGCCCAGCCCGCCGAGGCGGCCGAGCCGGCGCTGCGCCTCGCGACCGCCTCGGCTCTCGGCGGCGACCCGCAAGACCAAGGGCTCACCTCGACGCCGACGCCCGCCTTCGCGGCGGGGACGATGTTCGAGGACGAGTTCTACCGGCGGGTGCGCGTCGCGGATCTGGTCTTTCGGGCCTCGCGAGCAGACCCCGACTGAAACGCCACCGCCCGCTTGCCCATACACGCAGTGAGCACGCCCGATCGTTGATCGGCCTGGCGTGCGGGCACATAACGCAACCACAGAGGGGATTCAAATGACCTATCGATGCCAAAACTCCGCAGATCGGCGCCTTGCAGGTCGGCGCTCCGTCGCGGTGGTGGCCGGCGTGCTTGCCGCCTGCTCGCTGGTCGGCTGCGTCGGCGGCTCGAGCACGAAGACCTCGGGCACGTTCGTCGGCGCCGAGACCATGCAGCGCATCGAGCCGGGCGAGACCACCGCCGACCGCGTCCGCGCGATGCTCGGCCAACCCTCGAGCGTCAACAGCACCGACGACGGCTCGCAGATCTGGGTCTACCAGTGGAAGCGGACCGCCAAGGGGGGCGGCATGGTCTTCCCGATCGCCTTCGGCAACTCGTCGAGCGAGACGACCGGGCGGGCCTACGTCGAGGTCCGCGAGGGCGTTGTCGTCGACGCGTGGCGGGACTAACCGCCTGCTGGCGGGGCGGTAGGACTTAGTCGCTCGGCGTCATGTCGCCGTTGCCCGTGCCCGAGATCGAGTCGCGCATCGACGTGTCGGCGACGAGGTTCCGCATGCGGTAGTAGTCCATGATGCCCATGTTGCCTTGGCGGAAGGCGTCGGCCATCGCCTTGGGCACCTCGGCCTCGGCGA
>CAYQAD010000422.1:0-1843 GCA_964415125.1 uncultured Phycisphaeraceae bacterium
TGGGCTACCGCTTCACGCCCTCTCCCGACGACGCCGACGTCGTCCTCTACAACACCTGCTCCGTCCGCGAGCAGGCCGAGCAGAAGGTCTGGTCGCGGCTCGGCGAGCTGCGCGACGAGAAGAAGGACCGCCCCGACCTGGTCGTCGGCGTCCTCGGCTGCATGGCCGAGCGCGACGGCACCGACCTCATCAAGCGCATGCCCGTCGTCGACCTGCTCTGCGGCCCGGCCGAGCTCGACAAGCTGCCCGCCCTCCTCGACAACGCCGTCCGCACCCGCGCATCCCTCGCCGCCGACGAGCCCGACGCCGCGCCCACCACGTCCGCCTCACAGGTCGCCCTCCAAGGCAGCGCCTCCCGCCGCAGCGGCACGCTCGCGGCCGCCGAGGACTCGCTCGAGCTCCTCGACCTCTCCCGCACTATCAGCCCCATCGATCCGAGCCAGGCAAGCAACTCCAGCGCCTACGTCCGCATCACCCGGGGCTGCAACAAGTTCTGCACCTACTGCGTCGTGCCCTTCACCCGCGGCGCCGAGATCCACCGCCCGCCGGACCACATCGTCGACGAGTGCAAGCGCCTCGCCGACCAGGGCGTCATCGAGATCACGCTGCTCGGACAGACCGTCAACCACTACCGCTTCGAGCACGGCGCCGCCGCCACCGTCAACGGCATCACCCAGCCGCAAAAGGGCCGCACCTACAAGGGCTCGCACCACCGCGACGCGTTCGCCGGCGCATCGACCACCACATTCGCCGACCTGCTCGCCCGCATCCACGACGAGGTGCCCGCAATCCAGCGCCTCCGCTTCGTCACCAGCTACCCGCGCGACTTCGGCAACGACGTGCTCGAGGTCATCCGCGACCACCCGCGACTCTGCCGATACCTCCACGTCCCCGCCCAGACCGGCTCGGACCGCATGCTCAAGATGATGAACCGCGGCTACACCGTCGCCGAGTACGACGAGTTCATCGATCGCGCCCGCCACTACCTCGATCAGCCCGAGATCGGACGCCCCCTGACGATCTCGGGCGACATCATCGTCGGCTTCCCCACCGAGACCGAGGAAGACTTCCAGGCGACCGTCCGCCTCCTCGAGCGCAGCCGATACAAGAACTGCTTCATCTTCAAGTACTCCCCCCGCCCCGGCACCGTCGCCTACGACAAGATCCCCGACGACGTGCCCGACGAGGTCAAGCGACGCCGGAACAACGAGCTCCTCGCGATCCAATCACGCATCAGCGAGGAGGTCGGCCGTGAGCAGATCGGCCGGACCTTCGATGTCTACGTCGAGGGCCTCAGCCGCGCCGAGCAGAAGCGTGCCGGCAAGACCAAGAGCGACCTGCGCAAGGCGAACGCGATCACCCTCACCATCGACGGCCGCGATCCCGCCGACACCGCCACGGCCGTCGCCGAGCCCGAGCCGACCCACACCGGCCCCGTCCAGATGTCCGGCCGGACCGACGGCGACCTCATCGTCCTCTTCGATGCGCCCGCGCCCGACGACCTCGTTGGCAGGATCGTGCCCGTCAAGATCACCAGCGCCGATCGCCTCAGCCTCTTCGGCGAGCGCGTCGAGCCCTGACACGCCAGCCGCTACGCCTCGCGGTCGCCGCCCTCAAACCGCTCCCGCGCCCGCCGCTTCGCCGCGAGCAGCCCCGACGCCGACTCGTCGCCCCGAGCCGAATCCGTCGATGCTGATCCGCCCGCCGCCGAACCGCCCGAAGCCGAATCGCCCGGTCCGGTCGTGCTGGCCGCATCGCCCCCCGCCTCTGCCCGCGCCCGGGCCCGTGCCAGCCGCTCGGCCCGCCGCCGCGCCGATTCGTACAGCGGGGAGTCGGGCTCGAC
>CAYQAD010000423.1:0-1828 GCA_964415125.1 uncultured Phycisphaeraceae bacterium
AGCGGCGCGTCGTGCAACAGCTCGCGCATCGGCGTGAACCCGCGGTTGGTCCGCAGCATGCGCCCGTCCACGGGGAACGCGGTCATGTTGAACAGGCAGAGGTAGCGGTCGCCGTCGAGCTCGCGCGTGAAGGCGAGCACGCCGGTGTGCCCGGTTTCGACGAGCTCGAGCGTGCCGGTGCGCAGGGCGGGCGTCTCGTTGCGCAGGCGGATGAGCCGCTGGTAGAGATCGAGCATCGAGCCCGCCTCGCCCTGCTGGGCGGCGACGTTGACCGTCGCGGTGTCGGGCTTGGGCGCCTTCCAGGGCTCGGCCGTCGTGAATCCCGCGGTCGCAACGTCGGCGGTCCACTGCATGGGCGTCCGCAGCTCGGGGTCGGGCTTGTTCGCAGCCATGCCGATCTCTTCGCCGTAGTAGACGAACGGCACGCCCGGCAGCGTGAACTGGATCGTCGCCGCCAGCGCCGCGGCGTCGCGGTCGCCGCCCAGCTCGGTCAGCACACGCGGCTGGTCGTGGTTGCGCAGGAACGTCGCGTACATGCCCAGCGGATACAGCTCGTCCATCCGCCGGAGCTGGTTCACCAGCGGCTCGGCGCGCTGCTCGCGCAGCGCATCAACCAGGCGGTAGCCCAGATCAAACTCGAATGCCACGTCCATCTGGTCGCCCACGTACCGGCTCACCGCGTCGGAGTCGGCCCACACCTCGCCCACGGTAAACGCCTCGGCATCGACCGACCGCAGGAACGACTGGTACCCGCGCAGCCACGCGTGCGTCTCGGGCGTGTTCTCCTGGATGCGGCCGTCCTCGATGAGGTGGCGGATCGCGTCGAGCCGAAAGCCGTGCGCGCCCATGTCCTCGAGCCAGAAGCGAGAGAGGTCGTAGACCGCGTCGGTGACAGCTTGGTTGCGGTAGTTCAGGTCGGGCATGCCGTGCCAGAAGAGGCCGTAGTACACGCTGCCGTCGTCCGCCCCGCCCTTCATCTCGGCCTCGTGCCACACGTCCTGCCCCCAGGGCCCGCCCCAGCCGGGGTCCTCGTCGAGCCAGACGTAGAAGTCGCGGTAGTCGCTCGCGGGATCGAGCGAGCGCTGGAACCACTCGTGGTCGGACGAGGAGTGGTTGAGCACGAGGTCGAGGATCACGCGGATGCCGCGCTTCTCGCACTCGGCGATGAACTCCTGGAAGTCGGCGTTGGTGCCGTACTCGTCGTCGATGAGTCGGTAGTCGACGGTGTCGTACCCGTGGTAGGAGGGGCTCTGCATGATCGGCATGAGCCAGAGCCCGGTGATGCCCAGGTCGGTGGTGGTGGTGGGGTCGCCGTCGTTGAGGTAGTCGAGGCGCTCGATCATGCCGCGGATATCGCCGACGCCGTCATTTGCCAGCGGCCCTTGGCCAGAGTCGGCGAAGGAGCGCACGAAGATGTGGTAGAAGACCGCGTCCTGCCACCAGTGGTTGAGGTGGTCGGTGCCGGTGAAGCGCTCGGCCGCGGGGGCGGGTCGGCCGTCGGTCGCCCGGGCGGATTCGTTGGTCGTGGCCTGCCCGAGCGCGAGCCCCGCCGAGGCAGCCAGCGCCGCCACACCAACGCCGAAGGGACGGAGAACGCCGGAAACCGCTCGATGGGTCGAATTGCTCATGCGGTGATGATCGCGGCAACCGCCGCCCGCCGCCACCCGGCCCGCCCGATCGGCGACGGACCGGTTACGCCCCCAGCCCCCCGCCGGAGCCTTCGGCCGCGTCAATCAACCGTGCCATCGTCGTGGATCACCCGCGCCCCGGGGTTGGGGTCGCGTGGCTTTTCCTTGGGCTTGAACCGCTTGTGCTCCGAGTCGGCCCA
>CAYQAD010000424.1:0-1812 GCA_964415125.1 uncultured Phycisphaeraceae bacterium
GCGACTTCCCCATCACCGAGACGATCAGCGGGCGAACGATCGCGATCCCGTTCCACTCGAACCTGACCGAGCGAGAGCAGAGCCTTGTCGTGCAGACGCTCGCGCAGATGATCCAGCGCGAGCAGCTGAACCCGCGGCGGGACTGAACAGCGGGCGCGATGGAGCGCGCAAAAACAGCGACGGCCCGGGTCCTCCTGCCGGGCCGCCGCCTGGTGCTGTCCGCCGGCCCCACACTTCCGACGCTCCCCCGCCGCGAGGGCCGCGGCCGGCTCCCAACAACACCTCCCACGCCCCCTCTCTCAAGGGCGCGCGGTGCGCGCCCCTCTCACACGGAGCTTGGGTGTGGTGATCAGCTCTGCTCTGGGTCCTGGCCGGCGAGCTTGCGGAGGTAGTCGTTCTCGCGGCGCGTGGCTTCGAGGTCGAACGCCATGTACTTCACGGAGAGGCGGAGCTGGTCGAGCGCATCCTGGAGCTGCTTGATGGTGCCTTGCATGCGCTCGCGGCGTGCTTTGGTCTCGTTGGCGAGGTTGCGAAGCTCGTCCTGCTTTTCAGCTGGGAGGGTGTCGATGGTGGACATGAGCTGGTCGAGCTTGTTCTGGAAGTCACGGTCGTTCATGGGTATCTCCGATTCTCTCGTTTGCATTGTTGCCGCGACGGGTGTGCGACACGGAAGGAGATATGGCACACGGCGTTCCATCCCGCGTGCCAGGCGTGCCAGCGTGGACGACAGACCGATAAAGACCTTGGTTTGTCGCGTTGAGCACGGAAGAAGGGTGGTCGCACGCAGTGTGGCGCAGTGCGATGGGCGATGGGATTGGGATGGGGGCTGTGCGGGGTGTTGCGTTGGGGCAACATCGGGCGGGGCGTGTTGGCGACGCTGTGCAGCGGCGCGACGGGGTAACGATCAGCGGCTGCGCTTGAGGGCCGTGCGGGCGGCGGGTGGTGCGGCGGACATGACGCGGTCGGCGGCGGCTTGGTCGGTGCGGCGGACTTCGTGGACGAGGTCGCGGAGGTGCTTGTCGCGGTTGTGCTCGTAGCGTTCGAAGAACTGCTCGAGTTCTGCGCGGCTGAAGCGGGAGAGGGGGTCGGCGAGGCCTGTCTGTGTGGATGCCCAGTCGAGGAGGGCCGCGGGCTCGCGTGAGAAGCGGTAGAGCTTGACGGTGGACTCGAGGCGTTGGACGGGGGTAGCGAAGGGGTCGATCGCGGCTTCTGGGAGCTTGCCCATCGCTTCTGACGGGTTGGTGAGGGAGGCTTCGTCGAGCCATCCGCCGGGGGCGTTGGCGACGGCTGCGGCTGGGGCGGCGGCGGGGCCCGCGGCGGCGCTCGGGTCGTCGGCCCGCTGGAGGGTGACGACGCCGGTGGAGATGGTTTTCATGCCGGCGCGTTCGAAGCGGATGGAGAGCCGCTGGCATGGGGAGCCCTGATGGGAGTCAGGGGCAGCTTTGCTGACGGTGCCGACGCCCCACTCGGGCTTTGTTGGGTGGACGAGGCGGTCGCCGAAGCTGAAGTGGTGGGTGGTCGCGTTGGCCATCGGTCTTGGAGCTCCCCGTTTCGGGCGGTGGGTGGGCGACCGGACGCCCACGACGCCGCCCCCGCCGGTCTCGACGGCCCTTTGGGGGCGTTGCCGATCGCGGTGTGGGTGTGGTACACTGTTTCGTTCGGCATGCGGCGCGGGCACGGCGTTCGTCGCCCGCGGCAAACACTCGACGGGTGATGGTAGCACAGTTCGGCGTCCGCCTGCAGGCGACGTGGGAGCCGTGCCGGTGCCCGGTCTCGGAGCGCTCGATGATCGAAGCTTTGAAGGACGAAGTG
>CAYQAD010000425.1:0-1809 GCA_964415125.1 uncultured Phycisphaeraceae bacterium
CGTCGAAGGGAGCTCGGGCCAGATCGCTCCTTGCGCGTACACGAGGTCGCCCGTGGCCGAGACCGCGAACTGGGCTGCGCTGTTCACGGCCCAGGTGTTCGGCGCTTCAAGGGACTGGATGACGCTCATGCCGAGTGGTCGGGGCTCTCCGCGAAGCGTCATGGTCTCGAGGTCGAAGGGCACGGCGTGGAGCATGTGTTCGCGCGCAAATACGATCTGCCCCCGGGTGTATCGGGCGTTGCTGGCATCGGCCAGCAGCTCGCGGCTCTCTCCGCCCGTGAGGTCGAGCACGCGAACGGCGGCCGGCGAACGCTTGCTCTCGTCGAACACAACGGTGTAGAGAACGCCCCGGCCGCCGGGGAGCGTTTCGGGGAAAGCGTGCGTCATCTCGCTGTCTTCTGCTGAAACGTCGGTGAGCTTCGTGACCGGGCCGCCGCCCTCGGGGACGCTCCGCAGCCCGGCTCTGGTTCCGAAGATAATGCGGCCGTCGTTGGTCCAGTCGATCCCGTTGATCATCATGCTGTCTGTGGTCAGCGGCGTCGGCCGACCGCCGGTCGCCGCTATCGTCTCGATGTTCCCGCTGAAACGGCTATCGCGCTGGACGTACGCGATGCGCGAGCCGTCGGGCGAGAACGCGGGCTGCCAGGCGCCCTCTGCGCCGGGCACCGGTACCGCATCCGCCTCCCCCAAACGACGCACAAAGAGATCGCCCTCGAAGAACGCGTAGTCGTCGTTGATGCTCTGTTCTGTGTACGCGTTCCCCGCCGAGAACGCCAGCGTGCGGCCATCGGCCGACATCGCGATCCCCGGCATGAACGAGTGTGCGAGCAGCAGGTCGTCGGGCAGCGTGATGTCGGCTTGCACGACGAGCGAGGGTGCGGTCTGTGGGCTTGGCTTGGCGAACCACGCACCCGCCGCCAACGCGATCAACGCGAGCGCGACGACGGGCACGAGCCATGTCGAGCGGGATCGAGTGGCCGCCGCTGCAGACACTTCTCGGTCATCGGTCACCAGCAGCTCGACCCGCACATCGCCGATATCCCGGTAGCGGAGGCTCTTGTCGCGCACGAGGCAGCGGTCGAGCACGCGGCGTACGTTGAGCGGCGTCGACGGAGGCAACCGGCCGAGATCGAGGTCCTTGTGCAGCACGGCCCCGATCGAGTCGGTCGCCGTCTCGCCGTGGAATGGGCTTGCGCCGACAAGCATCTCGTACAGCACGACGCCGAAGGACCAAATGTCGGTCCGCTTATCCACACGTCGGCCTCGCGCTTGTTCGGGCGACATGTACGCGGCAGTGCCAAGAATCGCACCGGCGATTGTCGGCGAGTGCTGCGGCTGCGGGGTGGTCATCGTCGGGCTGTCGAGCCCGCCGCTTGAGGACTGCCCACCTTCATCGGTGCGGGCCAACCCGAAGTCGAGCACCTTGGCCTGGCCGTCTGGCGTGATCATCACGTTCGCGGGTTTCAGGTCGCGGTGGATCACGCCCGTGTCGTGGGCGGCTTCGAGGCCCGCGGCGATCTGGACGGCGTACTCAACGGCGTCGTCGACCCCAACCGGCCCACGGTCGAGCAGGTCCGCCAGCGACTCACCCTCGACATACTCGAGAACGAGGTACCGAGCGCCGTCCTGTTCCTCGACGCCGTGAATCCCGGCGAGGTTGGGATGGCTGAGCTGTGCGAGGGTCTTGGCTTCACGTTCGAATCGCTCAAGACGGGCGGGGTCCGAGGCCAGCTCGGCAGGCAGCGCTTTGATAGCGACCTGTCGGTCCAGCCGCGTGTCCGTGGCAAGATACACCACACCCATGCCGCC
>CAYQAD010000426.1:0-1806 GCA_964415125.1 uncultured Phycisphaeraceae bacterium
CCGAGGCGATGGGCATGCGGGTGGTGTACCACGACCTGGTGCCGAAGCTGCCGCTTGGCAACGCCCGGCAGGTCGCGTCGCTCGATGCGCTGCTCGAGGTTGCGGATGTGGTGACCGTGCACGTGCCGGCCGAGGCGAGCACGCACGGCCTGATCGGGGCGGACCAGATCAACCGCATGAAGCCGGGCGCGCACGTGATCAACAACGCGCGGGGCAGCGTGGTGGACCTTGATGCGCTGGCCGCGGCGCTTCGGAGCGGGCATCTGGGCGGCGCGGCGCTGGACGTGTTTCCGGACGAGCCCGCGTCGAGCGGCGCGGGGTTCGAGAGCCCGGTGCGTGGGCTTGCGAATGTGATCCTGACGCCGCACATCGGCGGATCGACCGCCGAGGCCCAGGAAGCGATCGCCGAGGATGTGGCGACGAAGCTGATCCGGTTCGTGAACGTGGGCTCGACGACGGGCGCGGTGAACGTGCCGCAGGTCGAGCTGCCGACGCAGAGTGCGGTGTCGTCGGACGTGCGCCCGCATCGGGTGCTGCATTTTCACCGCAACGTGCCCGGCGTGCTGCGGACGCTGCACGGGATCATCGCGGAGCTTGGCGTGAACGTGAGCGGCGAGTACCTGCGGACCGACGAGGCGATCGGGTACGTGGTGCTGGATGTTGATCCGACCGATGGGCCGGAGCTGCTGGAGCGATTGCGCCACGCGCCCGAGACGGTGCGGGTGCGGGTGCTCTGGTAGTGCTAGCGGTTCTTGATGATCTGGCCCAGGCCCTCGATCTCGTGTTCCTCGCCGTTGAGGATGACGCGGATGGTGTTGCCGTCGAAGGTGAATGAGTAGTCATCGCTGGTGGCCAGCGCCCGATCGGGGCCTGCGCTGGTGAGGGCGAATCCGGCACCGTCGTTGACGAGCGTGTACTCGATGGGCGTGCCCCAGGGGTCGGTGATCTCGTAGCTGCTGAGTTCGCCGGGCTGGAGCTGGTCGAGGGAGGCAGGGAACGCGCCGGTGTACTCGCGGTGGTCGACGACGGCCTCGCCAACCTCTTTGAAGCGTGCGACGGTGTTGAGCCCGTCGAGGCCGCCCGCCTGGGCGACCGTCGCGATGCCGGCGATGCCGACCGCGGTGAGCAGGAGCACGACCGCGCCGAGCACGAAGCCGAGGATGATGAACCCGAGGCTTCCGATGAAGCCGATGATGGTGCCCGCGATCGCGAAGCCGCGGGGAGCGCGGAAGAGGGCGATGAAGGACAGCAGCAGGCCGATCGGGCTGAGGCATCCACCGGTGAGCAGCCCGAGCACGGACGTGATGAAGCCGGCGATGCCCAGCGCGTTGGACCCGATTTCGGGCTTGCCCATCTGGTCGAGATCGATATCGAGCTGTGCCATCGCGCGGTCCCCCTCGGGTGGTTTGTGCGGAAACTAATTCTGATTCGAAGCGCGGGAATTGCAAGGCCCGGGTCCACGACGCTCGGGACAAGGACAACGCGCTAGGCCTCGATGACCACGCGGATCTGGTCGGGGGCCATGGCGGCCTCGAGGGCGGCGCGGGCCTCCGAGAGCTTGCCCCGTCGCGTGATGAGCCCGTCGAGATCGAGGGTGCCGGCCTCGAGTGCGGCGACGGCCTCGGCGACCTTGCCGCAGCGAGCGCCGATGACCTCCAGCTCGCTCGTGACGATGGGCGTGGTGTCGACCGCGACGCGCGTGGCGGCCGAATCGAGATGCGGGATCGGCGCGGGCGCGGAGCGGGCGATGATCTTGCCGCGCGGGCGGACCAGCTGCATCGCGAGGGCGAAGCCCTCGGGCGAGCC
>CAYQAD010000427.1:0-1802 GCA_964415125.1 uncultured Phycisphaeraceae bacterium
GGCCGAAGACGTCGTTGCCGAAGTTGCGGTCGAGCAGGAAGCCGAAGCCGTAGGTAAATCGGAACCCGTTGCGGACGACCGCGAGCGGCAGGGCCCAGAAGTTGGTGCCGATGTTGATGCGGTCGTCGGGCTTCAAGAACACGTCGGGCTGGGTGCCCTCGGCGATCGCCTTGAGATTGAGCTGGATCGTCGCCTGGCGGTCGGGCCCGACCATGCGGGTCAGGTCGACGCGCTCGGGGATGGCGATGTTGCCCAGGCCGCCCGCCGCGTCGATGGCGCGGACGAGGGTCAGCCTGCCCTGCGCGGGAAGCTGATAGACGCCCGGCCGCGCGACCTGGCCGGCGATGTAGATGTTGCCGCCCTCAGCCGAGGGGACGCGGATGATGTCGCCGGGCTTGACGACGATGTTGAATCGGGCATCGCCCGCGATGAGCGGGTCGACCGGCACGCGGATGACGCGCTGGGTGACCAGCCCGCCGAGCGGGTCGGCGTTACCCGCGGAGCCGGACCCGGCGCGGGTGCCCGCGTCGGTCTGCATCCATCGGCCGTTGCGGAAGACCCATCGGCTGTTGCCCGTGCCCTGGGTCGCCGCTGGGGCGGTGGGCATGGGTGTCGCGACGCCCTGGGCGGGCGTGATGAAAGTTGAGTCCACGTCGGGCTCGACGAGGTCGATCATGGGCTCGGGCGCGTCCTGCTGGGCCCGGCTGCGGAGGGCGGCCCGGGCACCGGAGCGGCGCACGGCGGGCGAGCCGCCGGCGTTGTTGGCATCGTCGGGCCCGGAAAGCTCGTCGATGAGATCGAGCAGCTCGTCGGCGGGCGGCGCCTCATTGGGGGCGCCCATCGGCTGGGTTTGCCCGGGCATTGCGCCCGGCATGGCGTTGGCGGGGGGCGGGGCCGGCACGCCGCGGACCTCGTCGGTCAGCGGCTTCTGGCGGATGACGTAGATGTATTCGACGCTCTGCCCGAACGAGCCGGCGGTATTGAGCGCCTCGAGCAGTCGATAGTCGGCCGAGGGCACGAAGTAGGGGCCGGGGTTGGTCACCGCGCCGAAGATCGTGAAGGTGCGCTTGCGCGGGGCGGGGATCTCGACGGTCACGAGCGGGTTGGCGACGAAGCGGGTCATCGACTGGGCGATCGCCTGTCGTGCCTCTTCGGAGGTCATGCCCGCGATGTAGACCTGGCCGAGCTGGGGCAGCTGG
The DNA here is from genome assembly GCA_964415125.1 of uncultured Phycisphaeraceae bacterium. Classification (GTDB taxonomy): domain Bacteria; phylum Planctomycetota; class Phycisphaerae; order Phycisphaerales; family UBA1924; genus CAYQAD01. The sequence goes on from CAYQAD010000427.1 coordinate 1,200, forward strand.
ACCATGCCTCGGTTGTCGATGGTGCGCTCGTAGATGTCGGGCACGCCGCGGGTGACCAGGTCGTACGCGGTGACGCGGACCGTGTCGCCGGGCGAGGTGCGGTACTCATCGGGGACGGGGATGAGGTCCTCGGGGAGCACGTCGGTGTACTCGACGAACTCGTCCTCGGGGCCCTCGATGATCGCGAGGCGCTCGAGGATGGGGACGACGGTGGGCGTGCGCTCCCATCGGCCGACGACCGAGGGATCGAGGTACGAGTCCAGCGAGCAGCCGGTGAGCAGAACGCCCGCGAGCAGCCCGGCTGCGAGAGGGCGGGCGGCACGGCTGGAAACGGACTCGCTGGTCGGCCTGTTGGTCACTTCCCGCTCCTTCTCGCGGGCCGATCGGCCCGGAGGAATCTGACTGGTCTTCTCCGAGCGGGGGGCTCCCGGCCGGGTGTTTCTCGACAGCGGCGCAGCCGATCGGCCACGCTCGGGCAACGCTAGGGCGTGCCGATGCATCAAACTAGCATCGGCTAGCCGACCCCACACGAACCAACCGAAGGCGAGTCGTTCTCGGTTCGCCGGATTCGAGCCCTTGCCCCGACCGGAGCCTGGGTGCGGG
>CAYQAD010000428.1:0-1802 GCA_964415125.1 uncultured Phycisphaeraceae bacterium
ACGCCCGGCGCGAGCGCGCCGATCGCGCACGGCAGGCCCTGGGCCTCGGCGAGCCAGCGCGTGCCGAAGCAGATGTGGTGCGCGAAGATCGCGTCGGCCTGCATGCGCTTGGCGTGGGCGAGCGTCTCGCGGGCCATGCCCGGCGCGCGCTCGAGCAGGCCGTTGACGATGTACGAGGGGGCCCGCCAAGGGCTGGTCAGCCGCGGATCGCCGACGATCGCGAGGTAGTCGAGCCCCGCGTCCAGCGGCACGGCCTCGACGCCCGCCAGCTCGGCGGCGCGATGGAAGTGCGGATGCACCGCGACGCGAACCTCGTGCCCGCGGGCTGCCAGCGCCCGCGCGACCGCGAGGTAGGGGTGCACGTCGCCGTGCGAGCCGACCGTGGCGATGAGCACGCGACGCATGGGCCAAGCCTACGCGTGCTTACGATTGGAGCATGACCACCGCCGACCCCACGACCACCCGCGTGCCGATCCAGCTCGGCGTGAACATCGACCACGTCGCGACGGTCCGCCAAGCCCGGCGGGGCGACGAGCCGGACCCGGTCCGCGCCGCCCACGAGGCCGAGCTCGGCGGGGCCGACGGCATCACCGTGCACCTGCGTGAGGACCGCCGGCACATTCAGGACCGCGACGTCGAGCTGCTGCGCACGCTGGTGAAGGTGAAGTTCAACCTCGAGCTGGCGGCGACCGAGGAGATGGTCGGCATCGCCGAGCGCCTCGGGCCGCACACCGCGATGCTCGTGCCCGAGGGACGGCAGGAGATCTCCACCGAGGGCGGGCTCGATGTTGTCGCCCGCCGCAGCGAGCTGGCGGGCGTTGTTGCCCGGCTCAAGGGCGCGGGCGTGATCGTCTCGGCGTTTCTCGACGCCGACGAGGCGCAGGTCCGCACCGCCGCCGAGCTCGGGTTCGACGTGTGCGAGGTGCACACGGGCCCGTACGCCGAGGCGTTTGCCCGCAGCGGCGGCGACGTGCGTCGGCCCGAGCTTGCCGAGGCGCTCGAGCGCGTCGCGTCGGCGGGCGTGCAGATCCGCGAGGCGGGCATGCGCTTCAACGCGGGGCACGCGCTGAACTACCACAACGTCGCGGGCATCGCGGCGCTGCCTGGCATCGAGGAACTCCACATCGGGCACGCGATCGTCAGCCGGGCGATGTACGTCGGGCTGCGCGAGGCGGTGTCGCAGATGAAGGCGCTGATGGTCAACGCGCAGGCGCACAGCTGAGGGGCAGCGCTCAGATTGCCGGGCCGTCGGGCGCGGGCATGACGGGCTTGCGCGGGTCGACGCCGTGGCGAGTGCCCTCCGCGGTGTTCGGCGCGCTGCGGGCGCGATCGACGCGGGCCTCGATGCCGGCGCACACGTGCTCGGCCGCCTCGTCCAGATCGTCGGTGACCAAAAACAGGTCCAGGTCCTCCGGGCTGATGGTCTGGTGCTCGTCGCGCATCGAGCGCTGCATCCACGCGAGCATGTCGCCCCAGAAGCTCTTGCCGACCAGGGCAACGGGGAAGGGATCGATCTTGTTGGTCTGGATGAGGGTGAGGGACTCGAAGAACTCGTCCATGGTGCCAAAGCCGCCCGGGAAGTTGACAAAGCCCATGGAGTGGCGGACGAACATGACCTTGCGGACAAAGAAGTAGTCGAAGGTGAGCTCGTGGGTCTGGTAGGGGTTGGGCTTCTGCTCGTGTGGGAGCTGGATGTTCAGGCCGATCGACGTGCCGCCCGCCTCGAAAGCGCCCTTGTTGGCCGCCTCCATGATGCCGGGCCCGCCGCCGGTGATGACCCCCACGCCGCGCTTGGCGATCAG
>CAYQAD010000429.1:0-1796 GCA_964415125.1 uncultured Phycisphaeraceae bacterium
GCCGATGCCGCCGACGAGCAGGCTGATCCCGGCGATCGCGCCGAGCACGAGGTTCCACGTGAGCGCGTCCTTGCGTGCCTTGGCGAGCAGCTCGAAGGGCACGATTAGCCCGAGGTCGGTCATGCCCGGATGGCGCACCTCGAGCAGCCGGCGCAGGCGTTGGGCCGTGACGAGCACATCCTCGCGCTCGGCGCACGCGACGTAGATCTCGCTAACCTCGACGTTGTTGCCCTGGAACGATCCGCTCTCGCGGCGGGTGAAGGTGTCTCCGAAGACCGTCTTGGCGGTGGTGATGGGGATGTGCACGTCAAGGTTGAGGTCTCGGCCGACCAGCGCCGCCCCGGCGCCGCCGCTGAGGCCCACGGGCCCGAGCACGCCGATGACCTCGAGGCTCGTGTCGTCGATGCGGAGGGTCTGCCCGATCGGATCGTCGAAGGGGAAGAGCTCCTTGGCGACCTCGCCGCCGATGACCGCCACCATGGCGCTGGACGCGAGATCGCCATCGCTGAGGTACCTGCCGCGCGACACGGTCAGATTCGCCACGCGCTTGAGGTCCGGGATCGTGCCGAACGACTGGCTGGTCTTGCGACGCTCGGCGCGGAGGATCTGGCTGCCGATTTCCTTCAACGGGACGATCGCGTCGACGCCCGGGAAGTTCTCCTCGACCACCGCGAGGTCGGCCCGCGTGATGCCGTAGTTGAGCACCCAGCTCCGCTGCTGCCCGCCTTGCTGCTCGCTCGATTCGGGCGGGCGCTGGCTTCGCACGATGATGTTCTTCGCCCCAAGCCGCTCGAGCTGCGCCAGCGCCTCCTGCTTCGAGCCCTCGCCCAGGCTGACCATCGTGATGACCGCGGCGACGCCGAGGATGATGCCCAGCGCCGTCAGCACGCTCCGCAGCATGTGCAGGCGGAGGTTCGTCAGGCCAAGGCGGATGATCTCGAGAACGAATGCCAAGCCGGTGCTCCGGGTCGTGGGGGTCATGCGTGCCGCACGCGATTCGGGGGCGGGACCGATCGTACCCGTGTACCGTGCCTGCGTGGCACACGTTCGCATTGGGGAAGAAACCGACACGCCCGTCGGCTGGTCCTACGAGGTGTTCGTCCGGGACGCGGGCTCGGAGTCACGCCATGTCGTCACGCTCTCCTGGCACGACCACGACCACTGGACCGGCGGGGCCAACCCGCCGAGCTCACTCATCGCGGGATTGGTCGGCCTGCTGGTCGACGAGGGCGTGGCGCTGCCGCCCAAGTTCGACGCCTCCACCGCGCGACGATGGGTCGACAACCTCGACGAGCGGCTGCGCTGACGAGGTCGACTACGCCAGCATCTCCGCCAGGTACCGCCCCGTGTGGCTCCCCTTGACCTTCGCGACCGCCTCAGGCGTGCCCTCGGCCACGACCGTGCCGCCGCCGTCGCCGCCCTCGGGGCCCAGGTCAATCAGCCAGTCGGCGCACTTGATCACGTCGAGGTTGTGCTCGATCACCACCAGCGTGTTGCCCGCGTCGGCGAGCTGGTTCAGCACCTCGACGAGCTTCCGCACGTCCTCGAAGTGAAGACCGGTCGTCGGCTCATCGAGCACGTACAGCGTCCGCCCCTCGCCGGCCGAGCCGGTCGGGTTGTTCCGCGTCGCGCCGCCCTTGCCGAGCTCCGTCGCGAGCTTGACGCGCTGCGCCTCGCCGCCCGAGAGCGTCGTGCTGGGCTGGCCGAGCGTGATGTACCCGAGGCCCACGTCGCGCAGACAGGTCGCGAAGCGTGCGATCTTCGGGTGGTTCTCGAAGAAGCCGCACGCGTCCTCG
>CAYQAD010000430.1:0-1793 GCA_964415125.1 uncultured Phycisphaeraceae bacterium
TGATGGAGCTGACCGAGGGGCTGATCCGCGAGCTCGCGCGCGTCGCCGCGGCCGAGCGTGCGGACCACGACGACGACGATCTCACCCTGCCCTTTGGCGATCTGGACATCGACTACGGCTCGCCCTTTGTGGTCGTGACCTACGCCGAGCTCTTCGAGCGGGCGCTGGGCTTTTCGATGACCGACACGACGCGGGCGCGCGACGAGGCGAGGTCGCGCGGGCTGAAGCACGAGGGGCTCGACGACGCGCTGGTCGTCAACAAGCTCTTTGAGGAGTTCGCCGAGCCGACGATCGATCCGCAGAGGCCGACGTTCGTGACGGACTATCCCGCGGCGATCAGCCCGCTGACGCGGCCCTACGCGGACCGCCCCGAGATCGCGGACCGGTGGGACATCTTCATCGGCGGGATGGAGATCGGGCCGGCCTACACCGAGCTGAACGACCCGGACATCCAGGAGGCGAAGTTTCGCGAGCAGCTCGCGGGCATCGACGACGAGGAGTCCACGTTCCGCACGTTCGACGACGATTTCGTGCACGCGCTGCGCGTGGGCATGCCGCCTGCTGGCGGGCTGGGCTTGGGAGTGGACCGGCTGGTGATGCTGATGGCGGGGCAGGAGTCGATCCGCGACGTGCTGCTGTTCCCGTTCATGCGGCCGGTCTGAGTTGGTCGCGGGTTAGAGGTCCTCGCCCATCGACGCCCAGTTCTCGCGGGTGATCGCGAGGAGCTCCTGCTGCTGCTCTTCGGTCAGCAGATCGAAGATGTTGCCCGCGGCGCGGGCGAGCTGGGTCTCGGTGGCGGCCATAAGCACGCGGGTCATGCGGCGCTCGACCTGATCGCGCTGCTCGGGCGTGAGGGAGATCTGGCTGAGCGAGTCGGTCTGGCCGGCCATGAGGTGGGCGGTGGTCCACATCAGGCGGTGGTACGCGGCCATCACGTCGCGGGTCGCGTCGCGGAACATCTCTCGCGCCACGAGGTCGGGCATCGCGGTGTCGCCCTCGGCGCCGGCGGCGATCGCCTCGGCTTGCAGGGCCGAGAGGTACTCGTTGGAGATCTTGCGGTTGAATTCGGCAGCCACGGGGTCGAACACGCCAAGTTCGTTCTCAAGGACGAACTCGGCCGGCGGCAGGCTGAGCGGCTGGAGCATGCCGAGCGTTTCCTCGAGGGCCTCGCGATCGCTGACGACCATCTTGTCGATCAGGCCGTCGTTGTAGACGCGGCGGGCGACGTCGTTGTACTGCACGGCCCGCTCCATCGCGTCCTTGCGGCGCTCGACGATGTACTCGTCGACCAGCGGGCGGGTCTCGGCGTCGATCATCGGGTTGATCTCGAGGGCCGCGACCGAGGCGGAGGTCTCGAGCCGGCGGACCTTGCCGTTTGCATCGCGCTGGACGAGCGAGCCGTGCTCGATGTCGGGCAGCTCGGGGCGTGCCGGTCGTGCGTTGCGTGCGGCCCGCTCGGCCTCCTGCTGGGCCTGACGCTCGGCGCGTTGCTCGGCGGTGGGCACGGTCGCGGTCGGACGCGGACGCGGCGGGGGCGTGAAGGGCTCGGTGACCGTCTTCTCGGCGGGAGGGGGCGCGACCTGGGCGCTGGCGCTGGGAAGCACAACGAGTGTGGACGCGGCGAGTGCGAGAGCGAGGGGGGCAGACAGGCGCGAGCGCATTGGGCGATCTCCAGGGCGGGCGGGGGCCGACGGGCTGCCGGCGCGAAACTGGGCTGGGCGAGGAGACTATCTCGGCCGAACGGGCGGCGTGGAATCGGGGCGATCCGGCGCGTTGCGGCTGGGTGACACGGC
>CAYQAD010000431.1:0-1792 GCA_964415125.1 uncultured Phycisphaeraceae bacterium
AGCATCAGAAACTGGCTCTTCGCCCGCACGCCCCAGATCGCCGAGCCCGCCCGGAAAAACGCCTTCCGCTCCTCCAGGTCCACCCGCTCGTCACGGGCCACACCCGCCAGCATCGCCTCGAACGTCCGCCGATCGCCCGCGTGCTGCTCGACAAACTCGCGCAGCGCCCGATCCGCATCCCGCACCGCATCGACGTGCTTCGGCGCCACGCCGAAGTCCGCCGCCGCACGCAGCACGATCTCCACGCCGCCCGTCCCGGGGATGTGCTTGGCCGCGTCCACCGGGTCCGAGTCCTCGATGAACCGCGCCACCTTCCACGCCAGCGTCTTATCAAGCCCAAGCGTCCGCCCCACCGCCGTCGGCCGAGCACCGCCAAGCCCCGCATCATCAAGCAACTCGGTCATCGCCGACTGCGCCGCACGCAGCCGCACCACCGCCGCCGCCGCGAACTCCGACTCACGCTGAAAGATCGGCCCGAGGCACGCCTCCGCACCCCGCGACGCCCCACGCGCTTCCTCGCGCGTCTCCCCGCGACGGTTCACCTTCACCGGAACTTGCGCACGCCCATGCCCGTTCTTTGTCTCGGAGCCCCCCCCGAGGGTTGGATTGCTGTCCATCCGCCCAAGATACCACCCCGGGGCAACACCTAAAACCCCGCAGGCAAATTTCTCTGACATTTTCTCCAAAGAATGCTTTCCCCGGGTTTCCCCGCCCGGTAGGGTCTGAACAACGGAGAGATCGCCGGGCAGCGCACACCGCGTCCCGCCCGGCAACGCACGCGCCGCCGCGCGCCACGACAAGACCCCAGTTCCACGGAGAGCAAGACATGAACCGCATGGCAACCGCCGCACTCGCAACCGCCGCAGGCCTGGCCCTCGCAAGCCAAGCCTCCGCCACCACCATGACCGCCACCCAGGTCGTCCCCTTCGACTACAACCCCGCCTTCTCCGCCGCCTTCCCCACCTTCGACAAGTTCGACACCATGGGCGGCACCCGCAAGCTCACCGGCGTCACACTCTCCTACGACCAAACCATCTCATTCGACATCACCGCCGAGCAGAACTCACCCATCGACATCGCCGCCGGCAACTTCTTCGCCGACATCCTCTACATCTCCCTCCACCAACTCGGACCCGCAGACGACGGCGGCGGCGAAGGCGAGGGTGAAGGCGAGGGCCCGGGCCCGTTCCGCCTCGGCGACGAAGGAGATGGCGACGGCGACGGCGGCGGCGTCCCCTTCCTCGGCCCCGGCGCCGCGGGCACCATCATCAGCCCCTTCCTCGGCGCGACCGACGGCCTCAACAACGCCGGCGAAGACTTCTACGCCGAATCATTCAACTCAGGCATGTTCAACTTCACCGCCGTCAGCAACGCCGCCGACGGCCAATCCGTCCTCGACGCATTCACCGGCCTCGGCCAGCTCGAAACCGTCCTCGCAGGACTCACCGAGATCTTCGGCGGCTACAACACCGACCCGGGCTTCCCAATGCTCGACCCAAACAACCCGCCCCAGATGCCAAGCGACTTCCCGCCCTTCTTCGATCCCTTCTACGGCGTCTTCGTCGGCGTCAACAACATCCGCCACCAGGGCACCATCACCGCCACCTACGAGTTCCAAATCATCCCCGCACCCGCATCCATCGCACTCATTGGCATCGCCGGCCTCACCGCCACACGCCGCCGCCGCTAAAGGAAAGCCACAACCCGATCTTCCTCATCGGACACGGCGCGTCGCGCAGTGGGCCCACCGAGCACTCCCCCCGCTCGAAACGCCCCGCGCGACGCGTCGCTT
>CAYQAD010000432.1:0-1792 GCA_964415125.1 uncultured Phycisphaeraceae bacterium
TTGCGATTGACTGCGACGTCCACCACCCGGACGACTACGACAACCTGCGCTTCGGCGTGCTGACGGCCCGTCGCGGGCGGCTGCCGAGGGGAAGGTGCGTGAACGCGTGGCCGGCGCGGAAGCTGATGAAGTGGTTGAAGGCTCGGCGGGCTTAGTCGTCGGGCGTGCTTGACCGAGCGGCGGCTTGTTCGATCGCCCAGATTAAGTTGCCAGCGTATTGCCGGATCGTGTCGCAATCGACATGCTCTGACCAGAGCACAAAGTCATCGGCGCACGGGTCAGCTTGGAGCGGTTCGCCCGGAGCGGGCGGGCGGTATCTCGTCCATCCCTCGGCGACGCTTTGTTCGACCGGCCAACCGCTACCCTCGGCTTCGAGGTACTGCTTGAACGCAACAACGAAGTCCGCCTCTGATGCGGGCAGGGGGTGCCCCGCATCAAGCTCAGCTGCGAGGAAAATGCCCGCATGGTGCGCGCCGACAATGCCGCTGGATTGCAAGATCGACAGGTCGACGGCTCTCTTTATCGTCCAGCCGATGTAGATCGGTACGCCGACGACCACCAGTGCAATCACCCAGACGAGCAATCGCCGAAATCTTCGTCGCATGCAGGTGTGATCTGGACTGGTCATGCGTGCCTGCTCCACGGCGTCGAATGCGCGGAGTTCGCTCGACGATGTTCGTCACGGGGGGCTGGCGGTTCCCCGATACGCGTTGGGGCGATCATTGACGATGTTGATGAGCGGCTCGACCGACCATTCGAGGTCTTCGCAGCCGATGAGCTCCGACCAAAGCAAGAAGTCGTCGGCACAGAGGTCGGTTTGGAGGGGCAAGCCGACGGGGGGCGGGCGGTAGCGGACCCAGCCTTCGCCCATTTCGTTATGGCAAAGCCACGTCGAGGGGTTGTCGCGAGCGAAGCGGAGTAAGCCGTCGATGAAGGCAGCTTCCGACTCCGGAAGCGGCCGGCCCGCGTCGAGCTCCGCGGCGAGATAGAGGGCCGAGTCATGCACGACAGACTTCGCCCACATCACGTCGTAGGCGTGCCTGACCGCTTTGCCGAGCAGCGTGTACGCGCCGACGACGAAGGCGATCAAAATGACGCCGGCGACCGCGACCGCGATCAGCCACGGGGCACAGCCCGCGCCTCGCCGTCCGCTTGCGGTCTCGTGTGGTGCGGTCATCGCGCCAGCGTACCGCCGGCACCGAGGGGGCCCTACAGTCCACCGCCGCGGTCAGGCCCTCAACTGAACTCCCCCACTACTCCTCGCGGCCCTCGCGCCGCGTGGAACGAGGTGATCGCATGTTTGATCGGCTTTCCGACGGGTTCTCCGGCGTCCTTAAGAACCTCTCCGGCAAGGGGAAGATCTCCGAGGCGAACATCCGCGAAGCGATGGCGGATGTGCGCACGGCGCTGCTCGAGGCCGACGTGCACTTCGATGTGGTCGAGACGTTCTGCGAGGACGTCGTGCGCGATGCGCTCGGGCGGGAGGTCACCAAGAGCCTCAAGCCGGGTGAGGAGATCATCGGCATTGTCAACGAGCGGCTGATCGAGCTGCTTGGGGGGACGCCGGGTGAGGATGGCGGGGCTGCCGGTGGGCTTGGTGGCGGAAGCTCGCCGGGGATTATGAAGGTTGCGCCCGGGCCGACGGTGGTGATGATGGCGGGGTTGCAGGGGTCGGGGAAGACGACGACCTGTGGCAAGCTGGCGGCGTACCTCAAGAAGCGCGGGCGGTCGGTCTTGCTCGTCGCGGCGGACCTGCAGCGGCCGGCGGCGGTGGAGCAGTTGCAGGTCGTCG
>CAYQAD010000433.1:0-1792 GCA_964415125.1 uncultured Phycisphaeraceae bacterium
GCCTTTGACGACCAACTCAACCAATGCGTCGGCCTCGACCCCGCCAACAACAACCTCCAACGCGAGATCTGGAACACCCTCACCACGGCGCGCTAACCACCCGTGCCACTGACCCGGCTCTGTGGGTCAGTGCTTCCCCCAAATCACCCCCCCGACCCCTTCGCATCAAACCCCAAGCTCTTGAGATGCGCCACAATCGCATCCCGATGGTCCCCCTGGATCACGATCGCCCCCCCATCCAGCCCGCCCCCCGTCCCGAGCCGGGTCCGCAGGTCCTTCAGCATCTTCTTGGCATCGTGCGCCTCACCCGCCCCCGGCGCATCCAGCCCCGACACCACCGCGCACCACTTCCCCCGCCGCTTCTCCCGCTGCACCTTCAGCACAACACTCGACGCCCGCACAAGTGCCCCCGCCGAATCGCGCGGACACCCGCACGCATCCAGCGCCCTCGAACACACCTCGCACGTCACCGGCCGCTCCAGCGGCGTCCCGTCAAACAGTCCAGCCATCACGCCAGACTAATCCGCCCCCGGCTCTCCCGCGCCGGCCATGTCTTCACCCGCAGCCGCGTCCTCCTGCTGCTTCTGCGCGTGCGCAAGAGCGATCCCGATCGCAAGCCCCATGCTGTTCCCGATCGCGATCCCAAGCGCAAGCCAAAGCCCGATGTCGGCCTGAGCCGTGCCAATCGCCGTGCCCACACCCGCACCAATCGCGTTGCCCATCGCCAGACACACGAAGAAGGTCCGCCGCACAGCCGGGCTCGAAGTGTTGTCAATCACCGATCCGCTCCTCACGCATCTCATCAGTCCTGCGAACGACCCACCATCCTACTGCCAACCATCAGCCGCGCCGCCGCCTCCGCAACCAGCTCCGGATGCGACCGATGGATGTTGTGCCCCGCCCTCGGCACCGACGTGATCTCCACCGACGCCGCGTTCACCAGCGCACGCTCCAGGTACCCCGTCTCGCCATCGTGCGGGCACACCGGGTCCCACGTCCCGTGCAGCACGACCACCGGGCACACCACCCGCCCCAGCATCGGCTCGAGCAGCGCCCGCTCCCGCGTCAGCTCCATCAGCTCCCGGTTCGCCACCGACCACGACGCCGGCACCACCGCGCGCAAATTGTCCACCGCGCCGCGGACCGTCATCGCATCGTCCATCCCCGGATCACTCGCCGACGCCACCAGCACCACCCCCGCCACCCGCTCCGGATACATCGCCGCCACCCGCAGCGCCACCGGCCCGCCATACGAGTGCCCAACCACCACCGTCCCCGGCCCAATCAACCCATCCAGACTCGCCGCATGCGCCGCCAGCGAAGTCTCAACACGCCCATCACCCCACCTATCACCACCCCCAGCCGAGTTCCCATACCCAAGCCGATCGGGCACCACAACCGCCGCGCCCGCAAGCGCCGGCTCCGCCATCACCAGGTCCCAAGACGAGGCATCCGTCGGCGCACCATGAATCAGCAGCACCCGCCCAACCGCCCCCGTCGGCCCGCGCGACAAATACGCCAGCCGCTCCCCACCCGGCAGCACAATCGACTCCGTCGTCGGCGACCGCGCACCACTCACCATCGCATGCACACCCGCATACCCCACCCCAACCACACCAAGCAAACCAGCCAAAACCCGACGACGCCACCTCATACCCACTCATTGGGATTCTCGGGCTCGCCGTGTCATCTGCTCCCACGCGAGCCCGCCAGTGGGTCATATCGCCACGGGATTAGGTGGCCGCATAATCAAAGTGCCGATACCCAGCCTCAAACGCCGCATCCAGCGCCG
>CAYQAD010000434.1:0-1328 GCA_964415125.1 uncultured Phycisphaeraceae bacterium
GTGGTCGCACGCCAGGCTGAGCGGCATCTTCTTGCCGACCATCACCTGGCCGTCCTTGACGACCGGCGCGTCGAACACGCGTCCCACCGCGATGATCGCGACCTCCGGGTAGTTGATGACCGGTGTGGCGAACTTTCCCGCGTGCGAGCCGACGTTCGAGATCGTGAACGTGCTGCCCGACAGCTGCTCGCGGCTTGCGGTGCGGTCACGCGCGGCTTGGGCGACGCCCGTGATGCCGCGCTGCAGGTCGATGACGCCCATGCCCTGAGCATCACGCACGACCGGGACCATGAGCCCCGAGTCGGTGTCCGCGGCGATGCCGAGGTGGACCGATGCGTGCTGGACGATCTTGCCGGCGTCGTCGTCCATATGGGCGTTGAGCGCGCCGAAGCCCTCGGTGAGCACGCGGCATACGGCGCGGGCCACGAACGGCAGGAAGCTGATCTTCTCGCCCGATTGCTTCGCCATCTCGCGGCGGGTGTAGTCGAGCATGGTGACGTCCGCGTCGTCCATCACCGTGAAGTGCACCGCGGTGTCAACGCTCTTGCGGAGCGACTGCGCGATCTTGCGACGCAGCGAGATGAACGGGATCTCGGCGGTGTTCTGGCCGGGCTGGAGCTCGCTCTTCTGCGCGGGGGCAGGGACCGGCCGAGCCGCGCCGGCCGGGGTGTAGCCGGGGGCTGGTTGAACGCCGCCGCCTCCGCCTGGCATCGGCATCATCATCGGCACCGGCATCATCATCATGGGCATGGGGTAGCCCATGCCCGGTGACATCATGCCGGGCTGCATCTGCGGCATGCCTCCGGCCATCGGGTACTGCGGCATCTGCTGGGGCATCGCTTGCGGGAACGCCTGCGGAGCCGAGGCCTGCTGCATGGGCTGAGGCATCGGTGCGGACTGGGTCGCCGCGGGAGCGGCGGCGGGTGATGACGGTGCGCTCTTTGTTTGCCCCTTGCCTTCGCTCGCGGCCTTGACGTCCTTCGCGGTCACGCGGCCGCCGATGCCTGAACCGATGACTGTGTCGATGTTCACACCGAGGTCACGCGCGAGTCGGCGGACGGCAGGGGTCGCGAGGGCCTTGCCCTCTTGAGCGGTCACGGCACCGAGCGAGCCGGACATCGTGCCGACCACGGTGCCGTCGTCCTCCTCGGCTGCGGCTTCCTTGGCTGGGGCTGCCTGCCCGTTCGCGGAGCCGTTCGAGGCTGAAGCCGGCAGATCCGCGGCGCCCTCGTACGTCCACGCGGGCTCGCCGACCTTCATGATTTGGCCGACCTCGCCGTTGAGGTCTTTGATGACGCCGTCTCGTGGGGAGGGGACCTCCACGAGGG
>CAYQAD010000434.1:1338-1791 GCA_964415125.1 uncultured Phycisphaeraceae bacterium
GACGACCTGGTGCTCTTCGACGGTGTCGCCTGGGGCGACCTTCCACGAGATCAGCTCAGCTTCGTGGACGCCCTCGCCCAGGTCGGGGAGGATGAAGACGTTGGGATCGCTTGAAGAGCCGGGGGCTGCCATGGTCAGGACCTCTGGGAGTAACGGAGGGCGAAGATTCGCCAGCACCGCATCGTAGCAGAACCCCGCTGGGCGGCACGAACGGGCGTTCTGGCCCCATAAACAGGCATTCGGGCCGTGCAGGGAAGGATCCGCCCGCGTCGGTTGTTCGAACCCGGAAGCACCACCGAATCGGAGGCCAGGCGTGCGTCAGCCCGAGTCCAACACAGCTGTAGATATCGCCCAGTTCGAGGCTTGCCTGGGCTCCAGCACCCGCAAGCTGGGCCGGTTCATCGCGTCGGTCTTCGACTCGGAGCTCCGCCCATTCGGACTTAAAGGCACGCA
>CAYQAD010000435.1:0-1789 GCA_964415125.1 uncultured Phycisphaeraceae bacterium
GAAGGGCAAGCCGTGTCTCGAGGACGACCGCCCCGCGTGATTGCCCTTATCGGACCCAACGCGCACGAACCGCCCGGCTGTGCCCCATAACGCGCAGATTGAATCCGAAGCTGTGCCGATCTCGCGCAGGCCTCCGATACCCAGCCTGCCAGCATCGGGCACGTCGCCCCGCTGGCACTGGCAGAACTCTCCCTCGTCCCGCCGGAGTCGCGGGGCGGACCATGATCAATCCCCGCTCGAGGCCGTGGTGGAACCACGCCCGACGCACACTCTCGTGCGAGAAGGTTCCACCAATGGCGACAAACACACACATCGTCGACACCGAGCGTTTCCGCGAGCGGCTCTTCGAGGCCCTCATCACCGGCTCACGCCCCGCCGCCCGCGACCTCGTCGACCAGGCACGCGCCGAAGGCCTCCCCGCCGAGCACGTCCTCACCGACCTGTTCTGGCCCCTCTACGAGACCATCGAAACCCTCCACCGCCAGGACCAGCTCTCCCAGCTCTCCTACCGCCTCGCCTCCCGCCTGCTCCGCGTCCTCGTCGATCAGGGCTCGCAGGCCCTCGACCGCCCCGCCCCCATCGGCCGAACCGTCTTTGCCGTCTCCGGACCGAGCGAGGGCGACGAGATGGGCGCCCAACTCGCCGTCGACCTCCTCGAGGCACGCGGCTACGACGTCACCTACGCCGGCGGCGGCATCCCCAACGACGAGATCATGGGCCAGATCCACGAGTCACGCCCCGACATCTTCCTCACCTTCGCCACCGCGCCCACCGACCTGCCCGCCATCCGCGCACTCATCGACAACCTCCACGAGATCGGCGCCTGCCCCGACCTTCAGATCGCCGTGGGCGGCGGCGTCTTCAACCGCGCCGAAGGCCTCGCCGAGGAAATCGGTGCCGACATCTGGGCCGCCGACCCGCTGGAGATGGTCGAGTCCCTCACCGACCTGCCCCACCAGCGCGCCACCGCCGACCAACGCACCGTCGGCAAGAAGCGCCTCAACACCACCGGCACCCAGCCCGCCCAGCAGCGCAAGGCCGCCTAAGCCAAAACGCGGCCGACGCCTTCCCCAACAAACATCAGCACCCGCCGGCCCCCGATCGGGGGCCGGTTTTTCATCGCGGGCAGTCCGCCCCACGCCGTGTCACGCCCCAGGCACGCCCGCCCATGTTCGCACCAAGTTCGGGGGCAACCACGCCCCGGCCCACCTGTAGACTGCCAGTCAGCACCAGATCCAGACTCCGACCCACGCAGCCCTCGGGCCGCGCGGCCGATCCGAACAGAGAGGCACCGGATGGAACGCAACGAAGAACACGCCCTGATCCGCGAGGCCATCGCCGGCGATCGCGACGCCATGGGCGAGCTCATCCGCAACTATCAGCCCTCCCTCAACGCCTACATGCTCCGCCTCTCAGGCCGACCCGACGTCGCCGAGGACATCTGCCACGAGGCATTCGTCCGCGTCATGACCAACCTCCACCGCTTCGACTTCCGCTACCGCTTCAGCACCTGGCTGTTCACCATCGCCCGCCGCCTCTACGTCAACGCGATGCAGAAGATGAAGCCCACCTTCGACACCGACACCGTCTCGGCATGGCGAGGCCGCGACGACAAGCCGCACGAGACCACCGGCCACGCCGAAGCCATGGGCACCGTCCGCGACGCCCTCCAGGACGCGCTCATGGAGCTCACCGAAGAGCAGCGCTCCGTGCTCGTCCTCTTCCACCAGCTCGACTGGCCCATCGCCGTCATCGCCGAGCACATGGGCATGCCCGAGGGCACCATCAA
>CAYQAD010000436.1:0-1781 GCA_964415125.1 uncultured Phycisphaeraceae bacterium
GCCGACGCAGGGCTTCATCGTCGCGACGCTCTCGACCGAGTACATCGCGCCGGGTCAGCCGATGACCGTTGGCGGCGGCGGAGGGCGGCCCGGTCAGCCGGGTGGACCCGGTGGCCCCGGCGGCGGCGGGTTCGGCACCTTCGGTGTCGGCCCGATCGGGGCAGAGTTCCGCAGCCTCAACTCGTTCTTCGGTTTCCCGGACACCAACACCATCACCGGTGACTTTGCGGCCGGCGTGTCGGTCCTCCAGGACACCTCCGAGCAAGTCGACGCGAACGCTTACGGCTACGCGGAATCATGGTTCACCGTCAACGGTGCGGTGCGAATGACGCTCACCGGCCAGGGTGGCACCTCCTCCACATGGGACGATGGAACCGCGAGCGGCGCGATCGTACTCATCACGCTGACCCGCGACGGCACGCAACTCTTTCAGTTTGAGTTGGGCTCGGACAACCGCGGCACCGAGGCGTTCGACATCGAGCAAACATTGAGCAGCGGAAACCACTTCTTGACGGTCGACGTCTTCACCAGTGTTTCAGGCCAAGGCGTGAGCGCGGGGCGCGCGGACGCGTTCGCGGACTTCGAGTTGGTTCTAGAGCCGGTGCCGGCACCGGGATCGACAGCGCTTCTCGGTGCCGCCGGCCTGTTCGCCGCCCGTCGCCGCCGCTGACTTAATCCGCCCGCAGGAACTCGTAGCCGCCCGCCTCGGCGCCCCAGACCTGCTGCCCGGTCTGGTCGAAGCCGCGGTCCCAGCTGACGATCCGACCGGGCTCGATCACGACCTCGCTGGTCGCGTACGCCGCCCCGTTGAGTTCGCTCCGGCAGCCGTTGCCCATCGTCGAGCCGGTGAAGGTCTCCGCCTCCGTGTCGAAGGTCATCAGCACGGCGCAGCCCACACGCTCTTCGAGGTCGTCGGGCGACATCTCGGACAGCGGGCTGCCGCTCTTCCACGCGCCCGCGTGCTCGAGCGGCTCGTCGAACACGAACACGCGCGAGCGGACGGCGTTCTCGCCCGTGCGTTCGAGCTTGTACACACGCTGGCGGTACGGACGGTCGGCCGACGCGGCCACCGCCTGCTCGACGTACAGCCAAGGCCCGTCGTCCCGCCACGTCCACATCGGCTTCATGTGCAGCACGATGTCGAAGTACGACTCGTCCGACGCGGCCTGCGCCGACGAATCAAACGAACCCGTCAGCGCCTCACGCAGCGCCGCCACCGGATCCGCCGACACCTGCGCGGAATGCGCATCCCGCGCCATCGACGCGCAGCCATTCATCGGAACCCACATGAGGCAGGCAGTGAGGCAGGTGAGAGCGATCGTGCGTCGGAACGTCATTGGCGTTTGCCCTTGTTCTTGCGGTCGCCGCGGTGGTCGGCCTTGCGTTTGTCCCGCGAGCGGCTCTTCTGGCTGCGGCGTTTGCCGCCCGGTGTCTTGAAGCCCGCGCCCTTCGCGCCGCCCAGCCCGCCGTAGTCGCCGTCGTTGCCGAGTTTGAGCCCCTTGACCGGCTTGGCTTTGCCCGCCGCCCGCGAGCCGCCGTCGGCGATCGCCAGATCCATCCGGCGTGTCGCCAGGTCCACCGCCGCGATCGTCACGCGCACCGAGTCGCCCATGCTATAACTCCGCCCCGAGTGCGCATCGACCAGCGCGCCGGTCCGGCTGTCGATCTTCCAACTCGGCGGGCGGTTGCTCCGCGAGGTGTCGCCCGGCAGGTCGCCCTTGGCGATCATCCCGTCGGCCAGGTAAGTCGCCAGCTGCACATACACGCCCTTGGGGGTGCCG
>CAYQAD010000437.1:0-1775 GCA_964415125.1 uncultured Phycisphaeraceae bacterium
TCCAGTCGAGCGTCGTAAGGTCCACGGCGAGCCCGGTCCAATTGAGTTCGCTCTGACCGACGGCGTAAAGCCCTGCTCCAACGCCAATCACACCCGCGCACGCCACCACAACCCGCCGCGTCTGCCGCGAAGCCCCCGCCCCGCGTTTCCCTCGCCCGCGTGCAAACCAGCACACGACGACCGTGGTCGTGGTCATCGCGCCCACCATCGCCACGCTCACGATGCTCTCCACGTGGTCGATGTGTGCAAACTGAGGCCACGTCTGCGCAGTGAGTACCGGCCCTCCAGCCGAAAACCCCACGCTCGTTGCGATGAATCCGGCAAAGAACACGAGCACGCCCGACGCAATCGCCGTCACAAGCCTGCCGCCGAGCCGGCCGCCGCCCTGCACAGGTGTGAGCAAAACTACGAGGCTCGAACCGACACCCGCAGCCATCGAGGCCGTCGCGATTGTCAGGGCCGTGGAGCACGAAGCGCACATCGGATGAGCCTATCGGTTCGCGGGGTAGGTCCAACGCGCCGTCCGCACGCGGCGGAGCCGTGATTCGAGAAATCGATCAAAAATCCAAAAGTGGTCGCAACCAGATATATCAAGTGTCGATATATTCACGGTCGACACCCTCCCCGGAGCCGCCCATGCACGCCAAGTCCGACACGCACGAGCTGGTCGTCCTCTCCCTCCTCGCCGAGGAGTCCATGTACGGCTATGCCCTCGCCAAGCGGGCCGCGGCACGCTCCGAGGGGCTCGTCACGCTCACGCCCGCCGCCCTCTACCCGCTGCTGGCCCGCCTCGAGGCCGAGAAGCTCGTGAGCACCTCGTGGGAAGCGGTCAAGGCCGACCCCGCCGACGAGACCGCCAAGGGCCGCCGGCGCAAGTGGTACCGCCTGACCGCCAAGGGGCGCAAGCGGCTCGATCAGCGCGCCAAGGCAGCCCGCCTCTTCGCCCGCACCATCGAGGCCTTCCTCCCCGCGGAAGGAGCCTGAGCGATGCCCAGCCCAGCCCCGGAATCCAGCCTCCGCATGCCGCCGCCCGATCAGGTGCCCGATCAGCCGCGGTCCGCCGACGACCAGATCGACGCCTGGCTCGACGTGCTCGTCCGCCTGCTCGATCTGCCCGCCGCCGAACGCGAGGGCTTGCGCGACGAGCTCGCGGCACACCTCCACGAGCGCGTCCGCGACCTCACGCTCTCGGGCACCGATCCAAACCAAGCCGTCACCCGCGCCATCGCCGAGCTCGGCGACCAGGCCGAACTCGCCCGCGCACTGCGCGACGCACGCCACACACCCCGCAAACGGAGAAACATCATGCTCGCAGGCCTCATCGGAACCTCCGCCGCCGCACTGCTCATCAGCACCGCCGCCCTCGTGCAATCCTCAACCGCGCCGGGCACACCAAGGCCCGTTGCAGTTGGTGCCATTGCGACCAACACCGAAGAGCCGAGCGTGCTCGAGATGCCAATCACCGGCACCTACGAGAAGGCTCGCGTCTCCGAGGTCCTGCGAGATATCGCCGCCCAGGTCGGCAAGGACGTCCAGTTCTCCCGCAACCTCTCCGAGCACCTCTCGATGATCCTCGAGCCCGGCGGCGAGCCGGTGCACATGACCGTCACCGCCGCCTTCGACCGCATCCCGCTCGAGGACGCCGTCGAGCGCCTCGGCAGCGCGATGAAGTACGACGAGGGCACGCTCCAAGTCCGCGACCGAGGCGGCCACCTCTTCTTCGGCTTCCGCGGCGAGCTCGACGAGATGGAAGCCTTCCTGATGACCCACGACCT
>CAYQAD010000438.1:0-1762 GCA_964415125.1 uncultured Phycisphaeraceae bacterium
CGACGATATTATCTTCGCTGGAGGCGACGACGACACTGTTGACGGCGGCGACGGGGACGACATCATTTTCGGCGATGCCGTCACCGGCAAGATCGACGGTGAAGGAAAGGCCGGCAACGACGTACTCGATGGCGGCGCCGGAGACGACACCATCTTCGGCGACGGAGGCGATGACGTCATTCGCGGAGGCCCGGGGGCCGATATCCTCTTCGGCGACAGTTTTGACGAAGAGAGCGCGCTGGCCGACGACGTGTTCGACGCCGTCGATGCAGCCAGCGGTGGCAAGGCAGGCAAGCTCGGCAAACTGGACGACCAAGGAGTCCCGGGCGACGACACCTTCATTGTCGACGATGCCGAAGATGCCTGGGGAGACCAGGTCTTTGGCGGCTCGCTCGACAACGAAGGAAAGGGGTCCGACAACGACACTCTCGATCTCACGGGGTCCGGGGGTGGGCCGGGCGTCACCCGCACGATCAACGCGACCCCGGACGGAGAGGGAAGTTTCGACGGCACCGTTACCTGGACCGACGAAGAGGGCGACGTGCTCGGCACCCTCACCTTCGACGATATCGAGAACATCATCCCCTGCTTCGTTGAAGGTACGGCCATCGCAACCAACCGTGGGGCGGTGCTGGTGGAGGAGCTGCAGGCGGGAGACATGGTGCTCACGGCCGATCACGGCTACAGCCCGATCCGCTGGGTCGGCTCGCGCAGCGTCCCCGGACGCGGGCGTTTCGCCCCCGTGTTGATCAAGGCGGGCGCATACGGGGCGGCGCGGGATCTTTACGTCTCGCCGCTCCACCGCATCCTGCTCAGGGAATGGCGCGCCGAACTCTACCTAGGCGAGCGCGAAGTGCTCGTTCCCGCAAAGTTCCTCATCGACGGAGAGCGCGTGTTCGCCGCGCCCCGCGAGGCAGTGCGTTATTTCCACATGCTCTTCGACGCGCACGAGATCGTCTTTGCCGACGGGGTTGCCTCGGAGAGTTTCCACCCCGGCCTGCAGGGGCTCGGTGCCTTCGAGGCGGAAACGCGCGAGGAAATCCTCTCGCTCTTCCCCGAGCTGCGGCACCGCACGGCGGTGGAAGTGTTCGGCGTCCCGGCGCGGCCGCTGGTGAAGCGACACGAGGCCCGACTGTTGGTCTAGCGCGGCCCCACCCCACCGCATTGCGTCCTCCAGCCGCCGCAGCCCCTGGCAACCGGCCGGACCGAGCAGGCGCGGGAATGGGAAGCCCGCCACTGCGTGGACGCGTCCACCGCCGCGGCCGACGAATAGGGCTACGTGCTGTCGCAGTTCCGAGCGATGTACACACCTGAGCAACAATGGTTTGGCAGGAGTGGAAATGGTCAGGGATGTTGCCCCGGCGCCGAAGCTGTTGGCATAAGAGTGGGTCTTCACCGCGTGGCAGGGTCAGTCGGGGCTCGGCCTCGAAGCGCAGCGGACGGCGATCGAGGCCTTTGCCGCAGATCGCGGCGCGGCGGTACTGATGCGGTTCACGCAGGTGGAAAGCGGGCGCAGGGCCGACCGCCCGGAATTGTACCGTGCCATCGAGCTTGCGCGCCTGACCGGGGCGACGCTGGTGATCGCTGAGCTCGACCGCCTCTCCCGCAACGCGGCCTTCCTGCTCACGCTTCGAGACAGCGGGGTACGGTTCCTGGCCTGCGACATGCCCAAGGCCAACGACCTGACCATCGGGATCATGGTGCGGGTGGCCCCGCCGGAGCGCGAGGCGATCTCCCGCCGCACGAAAGAGGCGCTGGCCGC
>CAYQAD010000439.1:0-1759 GCA_964415125.1 uncultured Phycisphaeraceae bacterium
GATCATGCAGATGTCAAACGCCCGCGCCATCGTCGGCGTGGGCTTCTCGCCGTTGAGCATGTAGAGGAAGTTCTCGGCGAAGGTCAGGCTGCGATCCGGGTGGACCAGCGGCAGGCCCCGGCGGTAGCGATCGAAGTACGCCACGATCGTCGGCGCGTGGCCCAGAATGTTCAGCGCCTTGCGGCGGGCGCGCTCCAGGTCGATCTCGTTGGGCTCGTCGTCGTGCATCGCCAAAGCCGAGATCATCGTGCGCAGCACGTGCATCGGCTCGGCCGTCACCGGCACGCTGGTCAGGCGCTGCTCCATGCCGGCCGGCAGCTCGTACCGCTGGCGGAGCTCCTTGCTGAAGTGCTCGAGCTCCGACGCGGTCGGCAGACGCTTGTTCCAGAGCAGGAACACCGTCTCCTCGAAGGTCGAGTGCTCGGCCAGCTCGCCGATCGAGATGCCCACGTACTCGAGCACGCCCTTGGCGCCGTCGATGAACGACATCTCGGTCTCGGCGGCGACAACGCCCTCGAGCCCCTTGGCAAAGTCGGTGGTTGCGGTCATGGCGTCGAGCTCCTCGAAGTGCGTGTTGGGGGACCCGGCGCAAGGCTGCGCCAAACGCGGTCATTCTAGGCCGACGCCCTTTGCAGAATCGCCCGCCCAACGCCCCCCAGACCGCGTGCGATCGGCCGAAACCAACCCTCCCGATACCCAATCTCCGCCCGCCCGAGCCCATCTCCGGCGAGCCCGCACCGGTCGTGCCGTCTCGCACGAGCCCGATACCACCCCCGCACTACCATGCCCCCGTGTTTATCCCCCTCGGAACCGACCGAGCCCTCGCGCGACCCACGCTCGTCAACTACGGCCTGGTCGTCACCTGCGCACTCGCCTTCCTCGGCCAAGTCATCGCCGCCCGCACGCCCGGCGGCGAGCTCTGGATCCAGCAGCACCTCGCCCTCACACGCTCCGGCCCCGTCTGGCAATACATCACCTACGCCTTCCTCCACGGCGACCTCGCGCACATCTTCTTCAACATGCTCTTCCTCTGGGTCTTCGGCCCCAGCGTCGAGGACCGCCTCGGACGATGGTGGTACCTCGCCTTCTTCCTCACGGGCTCCGCCGCGGCAGGGCTCGCCCACGTGCTCGCCTCGCCGGCGCCCGTCGTCGGCGCGAGCGGCGGCGTCGCCGCGGTCACCGGCGCCTTCCTCGTGCTCTTCCCACGCACGCACATCCGCACGCTCGTCTTCTTCTTCCTCATCGGCGTCTTCGCGATCCCCTCCGTCTGGTTCATCGCCTTCGCGATCGCACGCGACTTCCTCCCCTTCGCCCTCGGCTTCCGAGACAACGTCGCCCGCGAGGCCCACCTCGGGGGCTACCTCTTCGGCGCGGTCGTCAGCCTGCTGCTGCTCTGGTTCCGCGTCCTCCCGCGCGAGCCGTACGACCTGCTCAGCATCTTCAGGCAGCGACAACGCCGGGCCGCGATCAAGGAAGCCGTCCGCGGCGTCGAGAAGCGCAGCAAGCTGCGCCCCGAAGAGGGCGGCACCGTCACCGACGACCCCGCCGCCCCGCTCCGCGCAACCGTCACCGCCCGCCTCGCCGCGAGCGACCCGGCCGGCGCCGCGACCGCCTACCGCGAGCTCGTCGAGGCCTTCAAGGGTGATGCCAAACGCACCACGCTCTCGCCCCGCACACAGCTGGACGTTGCCAACGCGCTGTTCGCAAACCAGGACCACGAGGCCGCCGCCTGGGCGTACGAACGCTACATCGGCGCGTA
>CAYQAD010000440.1:0-1753 GCA_964415125.1 uncultured Phycisphaeraceae bacterium
GACGAACCCGGCCGCGCCCGCGTCGGCATCGCGCTTGCCGCGCCCGACGCCGCAACCCGCCGCGCCGCCGCCGAAGCCGCCGCCGCCTGGCCCGAGCTCCTCTGGCCCATCATCGACGCCGCCCGCGCCGACGTCGCGCTCCTCCCCCTCGCCGCCGAAGCCGCCCGCGCCCACGATCCCACCCTCCCCACCTACGAAGCCCTCGCCGACATCGACCTCGACCTCGCGCCGCGCCGCACCCACCTCCTCCGCGTCGCCGAGTGCATGCCTCCCACCGACGTCCACGTCGCCGCCGTCAGCGAGCCCGACCCGCTCCTGCGCGAGCTCCTCCTCGCCGAGCTCGTCCGCGAAGACCGCGACCTGCCCCTCGACGAAGCCGACATCCCCACCATCCGCGTGCTCCTCGCCCGCGCCCGCCAAGACCTCGACCGCCCCGACGCCGCCCTCGCCGCCCTCGCCACCCTCGACCAATCCCGCGCCAGGCCCGTCCGCCTCTGGGCCCTGCTCTCCACGGGCCGCCTCGACGAGGCCGAAGCCCTCGCCCTCGACCTCGACGCCTGGCCCCCCGCCATCGCCAACATCCGACGCGAAGAACCCCGCGCCGCCGCCCAAGCCCGCCTCGACGCCCTCCGACCACCCCGCCCCGAATCGCCCGCCACGCCCACCGACGAGGCCGACCCGGCAAGCACGGACGGCCCCAGCCCGGCACCACCAGCCAACGCTGACCAGCCCACGGGCAACGGCTGAGCCCGCACCCCGCACAGCCATATCCCGCGAGCACAAGGCCCGCCGAGTCACATCACACGCTTCAACACAGGCGACTACGCCCCGTCGCCAGCCGCATCGCGCACCGCCACCCGCCCGCGGAACCGATCCAGCACCTGCCGCACCGGCCCGACCACAGGCCTCGGCATCGTCTCCGACAGCGCCTCGAGCGCCTCCGCCGCCGACGAGTACCCGCCCGCCGGATCAAGACCCGCCTCGAGCCAATCCGACACACGCTTGTCCAGCTTCTTCGCAAGCCGCGACGCCGGGATCATCGGCTCGTCGGCGTCGATCCCCGTGATCAGCCGGTACGCCAGCTCCACAGCCCCGCGCACCTCGTCACGGATCACCTCCGCGTTCGCGCTGCCAAGCCCATCGAGCATCCGATCAAGCCCGTACAGCTCAACGCGGATCGAACCAAACCGATCAACCAAAAGCCGCTCGCGATCGATCGGCCCGTTCACAATCCCACGCTCGTGCCCGCACGCCATCGCCTCGAGCACATGCCGCGTCGCGCGCTCCGCCTCCGCAAGCCCCATCCGACCGCCCTTGGCGCTCAGATGGTCCGGCAACGTCAGCAAGCCCGACTGCGCTCCGGTGTACGGCGTCACCGCCCACGCCGCGCGATCACCCTCAAGCGTAAAACGCTCGATCCGAAGCACGTGCGGATGCGAAAGGTGCGAAAGCGCATCGAACGCCGAAACAACCCGCCGACGCTCCGACTTATCACCAGCCAGCGCAAGCCGATACAGCACATGGCTCGTCTGCGCCTCAGCATGAAGCCCGAGGTACCGCGACATCACACCCTCAGGCCAAGGCCCCTGGGCGAGTTCCTGCACAAGCTGATACGGCCCAAGATGCACGCCCGCCGCCAGCGAGCGATCGGCGCCATCCGCGCCCCGGCCGGTATTCGTCTCGATCACGCTGCGTGCTCTCCGCGCGGCACTCGGCCGCCGTCCTGGCGTCCATCCATCGGTCTACGCGATCC
>CAYQAD010000441.1:0-1749 GCA_964415125.1 uncultured Phycisphaeraceae bacterium
GAGAACGTGAAGTCGAGGTTCTGCCAGGTGTGCTCGGGATCGGGGCCATCGTCGAAGAGGTCGTCGAAGGTCGCGGTCCACATGCCGTTGGTCGCGACGCCGCTGAGTGCGCCGAGCCCACCGCCGAAGACGTTGCCCGAGAAGTTCGCAACGCCAAAGCCGGGGCCGCCGCTGCCGAGTGTGAACGTCTCGCTGAAGCCGTCGGGCGAGGTCAGACTGACGATCAAGTCGCTGCCAAAGGTGCCGGTGCCGTTGTTGTTCGCGGTGCCATCCCACGAGAAGGAGTTGAGGGCGAAGCCGCCGGTCAGGTTGAAGTTCACGCTGACGCCGCCGTTGTTGACGCCGAGGTTTGTAAACGAGGTCGTCTCGCTCGCGGCGGACGCGAGACCGGCGACGGCCGCGACCGAGGCCGCGGCAAATGCGGTGCGAAGATCCATGTCCTGTCTCCTCTTTCTCTTGTTGCCTTTCGGCTGGTGTGTGTGACCCGGCGTGCGGACACGTGCAGACCGGGGAGCGGCGGGAACAACGCGCAAGCGGACACAAGCGTGTGTTCTCGGACGCCGCAAGACTATCAGACATCACCCGCGCTTCAAACGTAACATAGTTACGCTCACATAATCTTGACACTACACACGACCATAGAAAAACCGAGCGGGCCCACGAGGAGCCCGCTCGGCGGATGAATCCACAGATTCAGGTCGGCTCAGCCGCGGAGCGGCCGGGCGTGACCCGGTGTCGAGTCGCGATTAGGCGCGACGGCGACGGGCGGCGGCCAGACCGCCGAGGCCGAGGAACGCGACCGAGGCGGGAGCCGGAACGAAGCTGAGGGTCAGCTTGGTCTCGCCCGAAGCGGTCGAGGTCGAGGTGGCGTCGAAGGCGTCGGCGTAGACGGTGTTGAAGGCGCCAACGGCGATGTAGTAGGTGCCGTCCGCGAGGGCGCCGACGCCGTCGCTGTCGAGCAGCGAGGTGAGGATGCCGCCGCCGAAGTCCTCGTCGTCGTTGGTGGCGATGAGGTTGCCCATCGAGTCGTAGAGGCCGATCTCGGTGTCGTCGTCACCGAAGGAGCCACCGGTGTTGGTCGAGCCAGCGGTCGAGATCGACCAGGGCTGCGCACCAGCGCCACCAGCCACGTCGAAGCTGAACCACTGCACCTCGGCCTGGGCCAGGGGAGCGAAGGTCATGCTCGAGGGGTTGGTGCCGAGGGCGGTGCTCTCGGGGGCCTGGATGGTGTCGAAGCCGAGGGTGATGTCAACGTTGTTCCAGCTGGCGTCCGAGCCGCCGAAGGTCTGGAGGGCGTTGAACCAGAGGCTGTCGCCGCCCGAGTAGCTGGGGCTGAGGAAGCCCGACCAGGTCAGGGTGACGGGGTCGCCCGAGCCGATGGCGTCGGGGGACACGCCGGGGTCGGCGTAGAAGGTGAACAGGCCGGGGTCATCGATGCCCGGCGCGAAGGCGGCGTCGGTGAAGGCGAAGATGGCCTCGGTGGAGAACGGGTTGCCGCCGCCGGCGACCCAGTCAGCCGACACGGAGAACGAGGTGTAGTTGGCGGCGGGGATGCCGGCGCCCATGAGGTCCACGGAGATGCCGGCGTCGGTGACGGCCAGGTTGCCGAGGTTGACGTTGTACTGAGCGGCGGCGATGCCGGCGGTCAGGGCGAGAGCAGCAGCTGCGGTCACGGTCTTCATTGTCTCAATCCTTCTCTGAGCCCTCTCGGACTCTCTCTTGGGCTACTGACGCACGGCGGACACCCCG
>CAYQAD010000442.1:0-1733 GCA_964415125.1 uncultured Phycisphaeraceae bacterium
GGTCGGGCCCGCCCAGGCCGGTGGGCTCGGCGAGCTCGACGAACACCGCGTCGGCGTCCAGGGCGGTGCGGGCCCGCTCGAGGGCGTCGGCGTCGGCGAGCGTGTCGACCGTCAGCACGCTCGGCGGCGGCGGGGGGGCATCGCGGTCCGCCGACGCTTCGCGCCGCGCCGGGCGGTCGCCGTCGCCGCCCGCGAAAGCATCGATCGGCCAGGAGAACTCGGGCAGCGGAACCACCGCGCGGGCGAGCTGGGCGTCGCGCTCAACATCGGCCTCGGGCATCGCCAGTCGCCCCGCCGACGTGGCGCGGTCGAGCCGATCGACGATCTCCCGCGTCGGCACCGCCCCGGTCGGCACGCGGATCGCAAGGCGACCCTCGGCCGCGAGCTGCGCCGCGCGGGCCGGGTCGAACACGACGGGGATCGCCCGCCGACGCGTTCGCCCGGCGTGCGTCGAATCGCGCGTGTGCAGGCCCGGCTCGCCATCGAGGACGCGTTCGCCCGGCTGCGCGTTCGCACCAACGCCCGACGGCAGTCCGCTCAAAGACTCAAACCCGTCGGCAGCCCGGGCGCCGGCATGGGCCCCCGTTTGGGCCCCGGTCTCGGCCTCGATTTGCGCGTCGATCGCCGACGCGAGCGAGGTCGTCTCAGGCTGGCCCGGGCCGATCGCGCGATTGGCAAGCGCTTGGGTGCTTGCCCCGATCTCGGAACTCGCTGCGGAGCTCGTCGAGGACCCGGGCTCGGCCAGCGTTTCGGCCAGCTTCTCGGCTGGCGTCTCGGCTGGCGTCTCGGCTAGGGCGAGCGCGGGGGCGGTCTGGAGGGTCGACGGCTCGCCGCCGGCCCGGCCGAAACCATCGCGGATCGGCGGCATGTCGTTCTGGGCGAGCAGGTCGCCCTCGCCCGCGACACCAGCCGAACCGCCGAGCAGGCCGGCGGGCAGCATGTCGCGCGTCACCAGGCCCGACGTCCACACGCCAACGCCCAGCAACACCACCGCGGCGACACCAATCATCGGCGTCCAAGGCACGCGCGATGCGCGCTTCCGCTGCCCAACACGCAGCACCGACATCGGATCGCCCGGCATCGGCGCGAGCTGCTCGCGCGTGATCGAAGCCACGTCGGCCGGCCCATCGGTCAGCCGAAGCCTCGGGTCGGCGTCGAGCAGCGCCCCGAGCTCGAGCTGGCCGAGCGCCGACGCGACGAGCCCCTCGGGCGCGCGGTCTTCCACAAGCTCGGCGAGCATCGCGCGATCGGCCCGCATCGCCTCGACCTTGGCCGCCAAGGCTGGGTCGCGCGCCACGGTCCGGCGGACCAGGTCCGCGCGGGCGGCGGGCAGCGTGTCCTCGACGTACGCGAGCAGATCGTGCTCGTCGAAGCGGGGCGCGCGGTCGCGTGAGCCGGGTTGGCGGGGGTCGGTGGTCATGGGGACGGGTTCATGCCTTCGGGTCGCGTTTCGTGTCAGGAGCCGGACGGGTTCGCGCGTGTGCGGTATCGGTTGAATCAGCAGTTGACTCGGCGGTGGAATCCGCCGGCGGGTCGGGATCGTGGTCCGGCCCGCTGAGTGTCTCGAGCGCGGCGCGGAGGGCCTGACGGGCCCGGAACGTTCGGCTCTTGGCAGTACCGACGGCGATGCCCAGAACGCGGGCGATCTGCTCGTACTCAAGCCCCCGGCCGTCGCGGAGGATGAGCATCAGGCGGTGCTCCTCGGAGATGCGCTGGAGCGCCGAGGCCAGCAG
>CAYQAD010000443.1:0-1159 GCA_964415125.1 uncultured Phycisphaeraceae bacterium
CGGCTGCGCGTTGAGCTTCTTGCGGATGACGGTTTGGAGGATGCCGCCGTTGCGGTAGTAGTCGATCTCGACGGGGGTGTCGATGCGGCAGCGGCAGGTGAACTCGATCGTCTTGCCGTCGGCGCTGGTGGCGCGGACGGTGACGGGGCAGCGGGGCTCGATGGGGTCGGGGAGGATGATGTCGAAGGTTTCCTCGCCGGTGAGGCCCAGGTCTTGGGCGCTCTTTCCTTCGGGGAACTCGAGGGGGAGGACGCCCATGAAGACGAGGTTGGAGCGGTGGATGCGCTCGAAGGATTGGGCGATGACGGCGCGGACGCCGAGGAGGTTGGTGCCCTTGGCGGCCCAGTCGCGGGAGGAGCCCATGCCGTAGTCGCTGCCGGCGAGAACCACCAGCGGTGTGCCCTCGGCCTGGTAGTTCATGGCGGCGTCGTAGATGTAGGCGATGTTGTTGTTGCCTGCCTTCGAGAAGTCCTTGGTCCAGCCGCCCTCGGGGATGGAGCCGTCGGGCTTGGCGGCGAGTCGGTTGCGGACTCGGACGTTGGCGAAGGTGCCTCGGGTCATGACGCGGTCGTTGCCGCGGCGGGAGCCGAAGGAGTTGAACTGGCTCTTGGCGACGCCCTTGGAGATGAGGTACTGGCCGGCGGGTGTTTCCTCGGCGATGGCGCCGGCGGGGGAGATGTGGTCGGTGGTGACGGAGTCGCCGAGCATGGCGAGGCAGCGTGCGCCGGCGATGGGGGCGAATCCGGGTGCCTGGTCGGTCATGCCGGTGAAGAAGGGCGGGTTCTGGATGTAGGTGGAGTCGTCGTCCCAGGTGTAGAGCTCGGACTTGGAGACGGGGACTTTGTTCCAGGTGTCGTTGCCTGTGTAGACCTCGCCGTACTTGGCGGCGAACTGCTCGGCGGTGACGCACTCGGCGACGATGTCGCGGATCTCCTGCTGGGTGGGCCAGATGTCCTTGAGATAGACGGGCTTGCCGTCGGGCGTCTCGGCGATGGGGTCGGTGGCGAGGTTGATGTCGACGGTGCCTGCGATGGCGTAGGCGACGACGAGGGGCGGGGAGGCGAGGTAGTTGGCCTTGACGGCGGGGTGCACGCGGCCCTCGAAGTTGCGGTTGCCCGAGAGGACGGAGGCGGCGACGAGGTTGCCGTCCTTGATGGCG
>CAYQAD010000443.1:1169-1717 GCA_964415125.1 uncultured Phycisphaeraceae bacterium
ACCTTGGAGCCGGGCGCGAGGGAGGTCTTGACCCAGGGCTTGCGGGTCAGGCCGAGTGCGCGGGCCTTGCGCGCGACGAGGCCCGCGGCGACCATGACGTCGGGGTTGGAGGTGTTGGTGCAGCTGGTGATGGCGGCGATGACGACCGAGCCGTGGGTGATGGTGGACGTCTTGCCCTCGCCCTCGGGCCAGGATGCGGCGGTGTGGGTGACGGTGGCGGTGTCGGTGGTGCGGGCGGCGTCGACGCCGAGGCCCTTGGGGCCGACGGGCGCGGTGAGGGCCTTTTCGAACGCGGGCTTCATGTCGGAGAGGAGCACGCGGTCTTGCGGGCGCTTGGGGCCCGCGAGGGAGGGGACGACGGTGGCGAGGTCGAGCTCGAGCACGGCGGCGAACTCGGGCTCGGGCGCGTCGGCGGACCACCAGAGCTTGTTTGCCTTGGCGTAGGTCTCGACGAGGTCGATCTCTTCGGTGGAGCGGTTGGTGAGGCGGAGGTAGTCGAGGGTGACGCCGTCGATGGGGAAGAAGCCCATGGTGGCGCCGTACTCGGG
>CAYQAD010000444.1:0-1699 GCA_964415125.1 uncultured Phycisphaeraceae bacterium
GTGGAGCCGCGGAAGTTGACGCTGAGAACGGCGTAGCCGCGGTTGGCGAGGAGTTGGTGGAGGGAGTTGTAGCCCCATGAGTCGCGGGCCCAGGGGCCGCCGTGGACGAGGAGGACCATGGGCAGGGGCTCGCTTGCGCGGGGCGTGCCCGCGTCTTCGCTTGCGCGCTTGTCGGCGGGGATGGTCAGGTAGCTGACGAGGTCGAGCCCGTCGCGGGACTCGATGACGACGGGGGTCATCTCGGCGAGGGGGAGCCCCTCGAGGGCGGGGCGGTTGGAGAAGAGGTACTCGGCGGTGCGCTCGGGGCGGTTGTAGAGGTAGTAGCTCAGCGGGCCGTCGTCGTCGGGGAAGGCGACGATCCACTTGGAGTCGTCGAGGGTTCTGCTGGTGATGGCGACCTCGTGGCCGTACTTCTGGGCGACGGTCTTGAGGTAGTCCATGTCGGGCTTGATGGACGGGTCGAGGATCTCGAGCTCGTTGCGGAGGTAGTTGAACTGGACGGCCTGGATCTTGTAGCTGGTTGGATGCGCGATGGCGCCGGACATGTCGGCGCTCGGGTGCGAGGCGATTTCCTTGAAGGTGTTGGAGTCGATGTCCCAGGCGACGAGGGCGGCGGTGTCTCGGCCGCGGCTGTCGAGCATGTAGAGGGTTTGGTTGTCCTTGCTCCAGCCGGCGGGGTTGGTGGTCAGGCCGTCCTCGCCGGGGATGGCGAGCGCCACGGTCCACTGGCCGTCGTCGCCCTGCTCGATGAGCTCGCTGCCGCCGTCGCGGGTGATGCGCTGGGCGTAGCGGACGTTCCAGTCGTTGTCGGTGACCCAGCCGGCGACGCCGGGGGGGCACTCGGCTTGGAGCGTGAGCTCGCCGGTCTCGAGGTTGAGCACGTGGAGGTCGTGGAACTGGGGGACGCGGTTGTTGATCGCGACGAGGATCTCGTTGGGTCGGCGGTAGTCGGTGCCTTGCACGCGGGCCTGCACGCCGTCGAAGGGTGTGAAGTCGCGTGCGGCGGCCTGGCCTGGTTCGACGGTGAGGGCTTTGGCGGCGTCGACGCCGTAGAGGCGCCAGTTCTCGTCGCCGTCTTTGTCTTGGGTGTAGAGGACGTGGCGGTTGTCGTAGGCCCAGAAGTGGTTTCGGATGCCGCGGCCGGCGTCGGCGGTGATTGCCTTGGCGGCGCTGGCGTCGGTCGCGGGGGCGACCCAGACGTTCATGACGCCCTCGTAGGGGGCGAGGTATGAGATCCACTTGCCATCGGGGCTGAGGCGGGCTTGGGCGCGCTCGGGGTTGCCGAAGAGGACGTCGCGCGGGATGAGGTCGGCGGCTTGGGTGGTGCCGACGACGCCCACGAGGGCGACGGACGCGGCGACCGAACCGAGAAGGCGGGCGAGCTTGCTGGAACGCATGGGAAGAACTCCGGCGGCCGGCGTCGGCCTGATGAAGAAGGTGTACGCACGACTGGGCCCACGATAGCGGGCGGAGAGTCTACATCTGCCTCCGGCCGGCGTTGCGGCGCGGGCGGCGCGTGGTCGCGCGATCCGGGGCCGATGGGGTTGGGTGCAAAACGCAAACGGCTCCGCGCGGGCTGCGGAGCCGAATGGTCACCTGACGGGCCGCCGATGCCGAAGCACGGCGACCCATGGGAAGTGCCCGGGAGAGGACTCGAACCTCCACCCTGTTTCCAGGACTACCACCTCAAGGTAGCGCG
>CAYQAD010000445.1:0-1693 GCA_964415125.1 uncultured Phycisphaeraceae bacterium
AGCGGCGCCGAACTGCGCGAGATCGTGGCGAACCCGGACTCGATGAGCTTCGTGGACCGCCGCCGGGTGTGGCTGGCGCGGGGGCTTGCCGCCCGCCGGACCTTCGGGACGTTCCGTGCCGACGTACTCGCCGCCCGCCCGATCGAACTCAACGGAGCGGACGGCGGCGTGATCCGTGTGCTCGGAGGACGCATCGACGCCCCGACGCAGGACTGGGTGATCGCGCCGGTCCGCGAAACCGGGTCGGTGGAGGTGGAGGTCACGCCACGCTCCGGGCGGACGGACCGGCTGCGTGCCCAGAGCGCGACGCTGTCTCCCGAGAAGCCGGCCGACCGCGACCCCCTCGCCGATCAGACCCTGGGCAACAAGTCGCGATTCACCCTGACGCTCTCGGGCGTGCGGGTGCTCGGCTCCGACGACGCCGCCCCGACCGAGATCGCCACGACGACCTACACCGGGCTGATGCCCGCGTCCGACGCGCTGCCCGACCTGCTCGAGCGGGACAGCGCATCGTTGCTTGAGATCGCGTCGCAGAGCCAGGCCGACGGCCCCGACCCGTACATCACCGAGCAGGCCACGCGTCTCGGCCGCGAGATCGAAAAACTCAAGCGGGAGGTCCTCAGCAAGCAGCACGAACGCATGGCGATGTCCGCCCAGTGCCTGGTGATGGTCATCTTTGGTTCGATCATGGCGCTGCGCCTGCGCGACTCGACGCCCCTGGTGGTGTATCTGTGGTCGTTCTTCCCGGCATTGCTCAGCGTCGTCATCCTTGAGTCCGGGCAGCAGATGATCCATCAGAAGGGCCTGGCTGGCATCCCGGTGATCTGGAGTGCGATCCTCGGGCTGGCCCTGCTGTCGTTCTTCGCGTATCGCGGGCTCGCGAGACGATGAATCGGCCCGCGTCCCGGGGCGGCATCGCCCGACCGGTCTGGTGGCTCGGGCTCCTGACCCACCCGCTCACGCTCGTCGGCATCGTCTTGGGGCTGCTGGTCGCTCGGATCGCGTGGCATGTGTTCGTGTCCCGCCTGACCCTGCTCGAAGACGAGGCCCACTACTGGGAATGGTCACGCCGGCTCGACTGGTCGTACTACACCAAGGGGCCCGGCGTGGCATGGGTGATCCGCGCCAGCACCGGGGTGTTCGGCATCAGCGAGTGGGCGATCCGCCTGCCCGCGGCGGTTTCCGGCGCGATCGGGGCGATCGCCGCCGCCCTGGCCGCACGATGGTCCCTGCCCGACTCGCCCGACCGCGCCGCACTGACCACGCTGTCGGCGTTGCTCTTCGTGCTCGTGCCCGGCTTCGCCGTCGCGTCGATGATCATGACGATCGATGCGCCCTACGTCGCGTGCTGGGCGATCGGCGGGGCGTTCGCGGCCCGCGCGCTCATCGGCGGCTCGCGCCGCGCGTGGATCGGCCTGGGACTCGCCGTCGCGGTCGGATTCCTCTTCAAGTACACCATCCTGCTGATCGTGCCCGGCCTCGCGCTCGCGGCGGTGGTCACTCGCGAACGCCGACCCGAGATCAAAGCGACCTCGGTTGCGCTCGCTTCGCTGGTCGCTTGCATCGGGCTGCTGCCCGTGCTTGTCTGGAATGCGCAGAATGACTGGTCGACCGTGCGTCACCTGCTCGGGCACCTCGGCGTCGCGGGCGGCGACATGCCCGCCAAGCCGCTCGCGTCTCACTGGACGCCCGT
>CAYQAD010000446.1:0-1676 GCA_964415125.1 uncultured Phycisphaeraceae bacterium
GTCCGACCGCTCAAAAACCGCGCCACGATCAGGGCGCGGTCGGCCTCATCGAGCTCCTCGAGCGCCGAGTCGATCAGCCCCTCCATCTCCCGCCACGTCATCGCCGCCGGGTCGACACCAGCATCAGCCGCCGCCGCGCGCTCCGCCCGCCGCCGCGCCGCCCCGCGCCGCACCGCGTCAACACTCGTCCCATGCGCACACGCGTGCAGCCACGCCGCCACATTCGACGTCACACCGCTCGCGCTCTGTGTCAGCTTGAAGAACGTCTCCTGAGCCGCGTCCTCCGCGTCGCTCTCATTGACCAGCACCCGCCGACACGTCGCCAGCACCATCGCCCCATAACGCCGAGCCAGCAGCTCAAACGCCCGCGGGTCGCCATGCTCCGCAAACACGCGCAGCACAGTCACATCATCCATCGTCTCAGTCACTGTCCGTGCCATGGGTCACCTCCATGCACGCCAGTCGCACGCCGACCCCGAGCCTTGCGCGTTCAAGAAGAGAATCCGAGACTACTCGATCAGACCCGAACCACCAACGCCGAGTTCTTCGCCCCGAACGCCAGGCAATTCACCAGCGCCACCCCCGGCCCGTCCCACGCCCGAGCCTCAAGAGCCGTGTACTCCAGATCACACCCCTCACCCGTCTCGTGCAAGTTGCGAGTGGGGGGAACAAACGGCTCGCCGCCATCAAGCCCGGCCAGCCCGCACAACGTCGCCACCACACCCGCAGCCCCGCTCGCCCCTTGCGGATGCCCGATCTGGCTCTTCACGCTGCTGCCAACCAATCGCTCAGCATGCTCGCCAAACGCCAGACGCACCGCCCGCGTTTCCGCCACATCGTTCACAGCCGTCGCCGTCCCGTGATACTGAATCACGCCAACGTCGCGCATCTCAAGCCCCGCGTCGACCACCGCCTCACGCATCGCCCGCGCGCTCTCCTCCATGCTCGGCTCAGGCCTCACCCGGTGATACGCATCACACGTCGCCCCATACCCCGCGATGTCCCCAATCCGCGCATCATCATCAAGCCCGGGCCGGCTCAGCACCAGCGCCCACGCCCCCTCACCGAGTACAAAGCCATCCCTCGTCGCATCAAACGGCCGACTCGCCGTCCTCGCCCCCTCGGCATCTCCACGCCAATCCCGCGTCGAGATCACCTTTAAGAGCTCCATGCCCACCAGCGTCTCCCAACGCACATGCGCATCCGCCCCGCACACCACCACGCGATCGCACATCCCCGACCGAATCAGCATCAGCCCCTGCCCGATCGCATCGCTCGACGAGCCGCACCCCGTGCTCACGCACCAGCTCGGCCCGCGCAACCCCAACGCGATCGAAAGCTCACCAGCCAGATTCCCATGCGTCGCGTTCGTGATCGTCCACAGCGAAGGCCGCTTCGCCTCCGCATACGCAACGTGCGCCTGATCCAGCGTGAAGTCGATCCCGCCAGCGCCCGTCCCCAGAATCAGCCCCGTCCGCCGGCTCTCGCTGTCATTCAGGGCATCAAGCCCCGCCATCGAAAGCGCCTGCCGGCACGCACACAGCGCCATCGGCACACACCGCGGCACCCGAGCCAGCTCCGCCTCGCTCATCACCTCTTCAGGAGCAAACCCCCCGCACACCGCCGCCACGCTCGACCGCATCAGTCCCTGCTCGAACCCCAGCAAGCCCACGCCG
>CAYQAD010000447.1:0-1672 GCA_964415125.1 uncultured Phycisphaeraceae bacterium
GTGGATCGCGATTCCGTTCGCGGTCTTCGCGTTGCTGACGCTTCCGATCGGATTCTGGGTGCGCGCGACCTTCGGGCCGCCGGCGATCGAGCGGTCCAGCGAAGCGGTGGAGATGACCACTCGGGTCGCGGCGCTCTCGCCGGCGGTGGCGCTGCTGCTGGATCAGGTCGGCGCGGGGCACCTGGTCGTCGCGCGGCATGGGTACGACCGCTGGTCGGACCAGTCGCTGCCGGCGGCGGGCGATCAGGCGGGTATCGACTACGAGACGCTGCTCGCGGCCGAGCCGACCGATGTGCTGCTCGAGTGGGGGGCGCGCGAGCTGCCCGATCGCCTGCTCGAGCTCGCGGGCGAGGGCGGGTGGCACGTGGAGAGCTACCGGCTGTCGACGCTCGATGACATCGCCACCACGGCCGACGCGCTGCACACGCGGTACGTGGGCAGCGGCACGGCGCCGAGCGGGGACCTCGAGCGATCGCTCCAGCCGGTGGCGGGGGCGGCGGATGCGGGGCGGGTGTTGCTGCTGATGTCGGCCGATCCGCCGCAGGTGCTCGGGCCGGGCTCGGCGCACCACCAGATTCTCACGCGGCTCGGCGGGGTGCCCGCGATCACGGAGGGCTCGATGTGGATCGAGCTCGACGCCGAGGATGTGCTGCAACTCGCGCCCGACGCGATCGTGTTGATCGCACCCGGCGGGGTGGGCGATGTCGAATCGGCCCTCGGGCGGCTCGCGACGCTGCCGATTCCGGCGGTGACGTCGGGGCGGGTGGGCGTGGTTGATCGGCCAACAGCGCTGCTTCCCACGCTCGCACTCGGGGAGGTTGCCGACGACATCGCGGCGCTGCTGCGTGCGTGGGCGGCGGGCGAGTAGGGCGGCGGTTGTGGGTTGCCGGGCGGCTGCGGCTTGGCGGACGCGGGGCGTACGATGCCTCGCCCATGAGTGACCAACGCACGACCCGAGACGAGTTTGATCCCATCGCCATTCTGAGCGAGCGGTTCCGCGCCGCGATCGCGCAGGCGGTGCCCGAGGCCGGCGAGGACGCGGCGGCGCTGATCACCCCCGCCCGCAACGCGGACTTCGGCGACTTCCAGTCCAACGCGGCGATGGGGCTTGCCAAGCGGCTCGGCGTCAAGCCACGCGAGCTCGCGGCGAAGATCGTCGCGGCGGCGAGGGTCGACGACATCGCCGAGCCGTTGACCGAGGGCTCGATCGCCGGGCCCGGCTTCATCAACATCCGCCTGAAGCCCGACACGCTCGCGACCCTGCTTGCGGCACTGGACACGCCCGACCTCGGGCTTCCCGCGTCGGCCGAGCCCGAGACGGTCGTCGTCGACCTCTGCGGCGTCAACCTCGCCAAGCAGATGCACGTGGGGCATCTGCGCTCAACGGTCATCGGCGATGCGCTGGCGCGCGTGATCGAGCGGACGGGCGCGAAGGTCATTCGCCAGAACCACGTGGGCGACTGGGGCCTGCCGATCGCGATGGTCGTCACGAAGCTCATGCAGGAAGCGGAGGCGGGGCGGGTCGATCTCGACGCGATCACGCTGACGCAGCTCGATGGGCTGTACAAGGCGGCGCAGCGCGAGTGCTCGCCGCCGCGGCACGCCCTGGCGATGGTGGAGCGGCACAACCTCGGGCCCAAGGCCGACGCGGAGATCCGCACGCAGGTCGACG
>CAYQAD010000448.1:0-1666 GCA_964415125.1 uncultured Phycisphaeraceae bacterium
TCTGCGAATTGTGCGTTTTCTGCGAGGAAGCCGTAGCCGGGGTGGATCGCGTCGGCGCCGGTGATTTCTGCGGCGGCGATGATGCGGGGGATGTTGAGGTAGGAGTCCGCGGCGGGTGCTTTGCCGATGCAGACAGCGGCGTCGGCGAGTTCGAGGTAGGGGGCGTCGCGGTCGGCTTCTGAGTAAACACAGACGGCTTCGATGCCGAGGTCGCGGCAGGCGCGGAGGATGCGGAGCGCGATCTCGCCTCGGTTTGCGATGAGGACGCGTTGGACCAAGTCGGTCTCCTTCCGGCGTTGGGGTGCCGGGTGGAAGAAGCGGGTGTGGATCAGGCGGGCTTGACGAAGAAGAGCGGCTGGCCGTACTCGACGGCATCGGCGTTGTTGACCGCGATGCGTTCGACGGTGCCGGAGACCTCTGCTTTGATTTCGGAGAAGACCTTCATGGCTTCGACGATGCAGACGACGGTGTCCGGTGTGACCTTGTCGCCGACCTTGATGTAGGCGGGTGAGTCGGGGTCTGGCGAGGCGTAGAACGTGCCGACCATCGGGGAGGGGATCGGTGTGAGCCCTGCGGTATCGCCGCCGGCCGATGCGTCTGCGGCGGGGGCGGGGGCTGCGGCTGGTGTCGGGGCGGCTGCGGGCACGGGCGCTGCTGCTGGGGCGAGCGGCGCGGCTGCTGCAGCGCTCGCGTAGGGGCGGCGGAGGGAGACCTGTTCGTTCTCGTCCTTCAGATCCAGCTCCGAGAGGTCGTTTTCGACCATGAGCTTGACGAGTTCTTTGAGCTTGCGGATGTCGATCATGGGTTCTCCGTCGCCGCGTTGGCGTGGGATTGAACGGTCTTGCGGGAATCAGCTAGAGGGTGTTTGACTCTCTGTCTGTCGGCATGCTGCACAGGTTTTTGCTGCCGCGTTCGGTGATCAGGATGTCGTCTTCGATTCTGATGCCGCCGGTGCCGGGGTGGTAGACCCCCGGCTCGATGGTGATGACCATGCCGGGCTTGAGGACGTCGTCTGACGATGAGAAGAGCCTTGGGTCTTCGTGGACATCGAGGCCGATGCCGTGGCCGAGCGAGTGGGTGAAGAACTCGCCCAGCCCTGCGTCCTTGATCACGTTTCGGGCGACGGCGTCGAGTTCGGCGCCGGTCATGCCTGGGGCGGCGGCGTCGCAGGCCGCGAGGAATGCTTCGCGGACGACGTCGTACGAGTATGCGAGTTTCTTGGGCCACTTGCCGACGCAGAAGGTCCGGGTCATGTCTGAGCGGTAGCCCTTGAAGGTCACTCCCCAGTCAACGAGGAGGACCTTGCCGGGCTTGATTCGGAGTGTGCCGGGGCGGGCGTGTGGGCGGGCGGCGTTGGCGCCCGCTGCGACAATCGGGCCGAACGCGGGCGTGGACGAGCCGCGGACTTTCATGTGCCGCTCGAGACGGGCGCAGAACTCAAGTTCAGTCTCGTTGTCTACGCGCTCGTCGATGGTCGCTTGGAGCGACTGCTCCTGGATCTTGATGGCCTTGCGGATCAGCTTAAGCTCGGAGTCGTCCTTGATCGCGCGGAGCGACGAGAGCAGGCGTGACTCGGCGGTGATCCGCTTCGCTCCGACGGCCTTGCGGAGGGCATCGAAGAGCTGGACATTGGTGTATTCGGCTTGGACGGCGACGCGTTCGTGGT
>CAYQAD010000449.1:0-1660 GCA_964415125.1 uncultured Phycisphaeraceae bacterium
GCTGCTCGGCGATGGTGGGCGGCGTGGGTGCTCGGCCTTCCAGCAGGTCGCGGGCTTCGCGGAAGATCCAGGGGTTGCCGATGCAGCCTCGGGCGACGCTCACGGCGCTGACGCCGGCGAAGGCGATCATGCGGAAGATGTCGGCCACGCTCCACACGTCGCCCGAGCCGAAGACGACGCGGCCGGGATGGCGCTGGGTGAGGTCGGCGATGGGTTGCCAGCGCGAGGGGCCGATGTACTTCTGCTCGACGGTCCGGCCGTGGACGGTGACCCAGGCGTAGCCCATGTCGTAGGCGGCGTCGAAGATGCGCAGGAAGTTCTCGCGCATCTCGTCGGTCTCGTTGAAGGCGCGGCGCATCTTGACGGTTGTGGGAACACTCGCGGGCACGGCCTCGCGGACGGCTTCAAGAATCGCGATCGCGCCGGAAGGGTTCGCGAGCCAGTGCCCGCCGCGGGCCTTCTTGGCGATCTTCTTGACGGGGCAGGCGAGGTTGACGTCGATGGCTTCGAAAGCAAGGTCGCGGTCTGAGCTGGACTCGACCGGCTCGGTCGCGGCCAGTGCCTCGCGGAACTCGGTGTGGGTGCGCGGCACGTGCTGGTGCGGATTGGTGTAGGCGAGTTGGCGGTAGGCGTGGTCGGGGCGGGCGTTCTGCTCGGCCATTTTCAGGGCGGCGGCGGCCATCTCGGCGGGCTCGGAGCCCATGATCTGGCCGGCGAGGGGGTGGTCGTGCTCGCCGCCGGGGACGTTGTCAGCGAGGTCGCCCAGGTCGGCCTTGGCATAGCCCCGGCCACCGGCGAGGAGGGTGCGGTCGAGCAACGCCTCGGTGACGCAGAAGGGGCAGCCGACGGATCGCGCGACCAGGCGCATGGGCGCGTCGGAGTATCCTGCGAGGCCGGCCTGGCAGAAGGGCGCGTCGAAGGCGGGGATGATCGCGCGGACGCGCGGGTCCATTCCGCCCGGGCCGTGGCGAGCCACGAGGTCCTCGGCGATGCGGCGCGGGTCGAGCTCGTGCGCACCGGGGGCGATCGCGGGGGCGGGTGCGGTCGCGTTGTTGCCGTGGCAGGCCATTGGGGAGAGGATAGGAAGCGATGCGACGAAACCGACGACGAAATGCGATGCGGGCGACGGCCTCGACGGCGCTCCTGGCTGGGCTTTGGCTGGGATTCGGCGGCGCCGCGACCGGCTGTGCGGGCTCTCCCGACGCGCCGCCGCCGTACGCCCGGCCGTACCCGATGTTCATGACCCAGGACCTCACGCTGGACGTGCAGGTCGATCAGAAGGCCCGCGTGCTTCGGCTGACCAACACCAGCCCGCACAACTTCGGCCCCTCGACGATGTGGCTCAACCGCCGCTTCGCCCGGCCGATCCCCTCGCTGGCGGTCGGGCAGTCGCTTGAGCTTCAGCTGCACGACTTTGCCGACGAATACGGCGAGCGGTTCCGCGGCGGTGGGCTCTTCGCGGTGCGCGAGCCCGAGCGCTTGGTGCTCGCCCAGCTCGAGACGACCGGCTTCGTCGATGAGGCGGGCACGCTCGTGCTCACCGGCAGCGACGGGGGCGAGACGATGCTGGTCGGGCTCGTGGTCGTCAACGCCGAGGAAGAGGGCCTGCGCTGATGGCGCGGGTGCTCGTTGTCGGCCCCCACCCCGACGACCAAGAGCT
>CAYQAD010000450.1:0-1656 GCA_964415125.1 uncultured Phycisphaeraceae bacterium
GTCGGCTTCTCTCCCCGCCGGCCCCTGATAGGTCATGAGCTGCCGCTCGACATCGGACCGCACGCCGTCCGCGCCGACAAACCGGTACTCCACCCACACGTCCGACTGCCGGAGCTCGCCCGGCGCATCGAGCAGCACCGCGCGGATGGGCAGCGCCGTGCCAAGCGGGTGCGGGTCGGACGACGTCGCGTCCGCGACCGGGAACCGAGCGGGCCACTCCGCCCCGCCGAACACAAGCACCGCCCGCTCGACGGCCGTCGCCGTACCCGTGGGCGCGAGCACGCCGCTGATCGTCAGCGTGATCACCGCGAGCAGCAGCGACACCGCGGGCGTCCGGATCAACCGGCGCGACACGAGCGACGACGCGTTCATCGAGCCGACCGAAGCCGCAGCCTCATTCACCGCGACCGACGCGAGCGCGCCTTCGAGCCCACTCCGCAGCCCCCCACCGCCGCCGTCCCGTTCCAGGTCGCACGCGGACGCGAGCGCCCCCCGGTGCTCCGGGTGCAGCCGCTCGACCCGCAGCGCGAGGTCAACGAGCTTGGGAGAGAACCGCACCGCGAGCCACAGCGTGCGCCACGCGACGTACCCCGCCGCGACCAGCACCATGACCAGCACGACGGCGCGGGCCTCGCTCGGCAGCCGGAGCATCGCATCCAGCCCCGCCGCGACGAGCACGCCCCACACCAGAGTAGCGAGCACCGCCCCGACGCCAGCCGTCAGCAGCACCCCCTGCACGCGCCGCCTGAGCCCGTGCAGCGCGACGGTCACCGGGCCTTCACGTCGGCCGCTCGTCGGCAGCGGGGTTGTGCTGGGGATCGTCGTCATCGAATGCCTCGCACGCCGCGTGTCCACCGCGTGCCGCACAGTTGAACCGCCGAGCAGCCATCACGCCGCAGGGCACCCCGGCCCGCCCTCCATTCCCCAACCCCGCTCCACTCCTAGCCCGTTCCCCATCCACGCCCAAGCCTAGGGAACTCACGAGCCCGTCGAGCCCCGCTTCCTGAGAGAACGCACGGATACGCCGCCCGATTTCGAGGCTCAGCATCCCAGAACCGATGTGCACGCACACCATCCCCACGCCGCACAGCCCGAGGCGCGATCGGTATGATCGCGCCATGCATGCCACGCCGTCCCTCGCATGGATGTCGGTCCTCGCGGGCAAGTTCATCGTGTTCGACGGCCCGGACGGCTCGGGCAAGACCACGCAGCTCCGCCACGCCGAGAAGTGCGCCATGAGCGCCGGCGTCCGCGTCTGCACCGTCCGCGAGCCCGGCGGCACCGCCATCAGCGAACGCATCCGCGACGTCCTCCTCGACAACGCCCACACCGAGATGGACGTCCGCACCGAACTCCTCCTGTACATGGCAAGCCGGGCACAACTGATCGCCGAGAAGATCCGGCCCGCCCTCAACCGCGGCGAGCTCGTCCTCGCCGACCGCTTCGTCTCGTCAACCCTCGCGTACCAGGGCACCGCGGGCGGCATCAGCAAAGCCGAGATCGAACGCGTCGCGCAGTCCGCGTGCGGCGACCTCTACCCCGCGGACCTCACCATCGTGTTCGACGTGGACGAGCAGACCGCCGCGACCAGGCTCAACCCCCTGCTCGACCGCATGGAGCAGAAGGGCGCCGAGTTCCACCGCCGCGTCCGCGAGG
>CAYQAD010000451.1:0-1647 GCA_964415125.1 uncultured Phycisphaeraceae bacterium
CCGAGTGCGGGCACGAGTTCCCGCCGCCGAACCGGTCGAAGCACGACCCCAGAGCATCAGACGAAGGCATCCTGACCGGGCAGGTCACGCGGACCGAGCACGAGGTCTCAGACACGACGTATCACATCCATTGGAAGCGGCACGACCCGGGCGCGGCGCTGACGATGCGCGTCGAGTACGAGATTGGCATCGGCCTCGTTGCGCGGGAGTGGGTCTGCTTTGACCACGAGGGGTACGCGAGGCAGAAAGCGGAGTCCTGGTGGCGGGCCCGTTCGGTCGAGCCCGTTCCCGAGTGCGTCGAGGAAGCGGTCGAACTCGCGAAGGCCGGGGCGCTGGCCCCGACGCACGCGATCACCGTCGAGAAGAAGGCCGGCGACAAGTTCGACCGGATCGTGCGGCACCGGCTCGGCGACAAGCCGCCGCGGCTGGACGACCCGGACGCGGTGCCAACGTCCTCGACACCAGCCTCCGAAGCGTGGCGCGACATTCCGCTGGATGAGATTCCGTTCTGATGAGCATCGACGCCTCCAACCTGCTCGACGCCGCCCGGTGGTACCGCGGCCGGGGGTACGCGCCGATCCCGCTGCCGGCGCGCGAGAAGAAGCCGGTGATCCGCGGGTGGAACACGTTGCGCCTCTCCGAGGACGACCTGCCCCTCCACTTCAACGGGACGGGCAACATCGGCCTGCTGCTCGGCGAGCCCTCGGGGTGGCTTGTCGATGTCGACCTCGACTGCGACGAGGCGGTCGAGCTCGCGGAGCAGTACCTGCCACCGACCGGGGCGGTTACGGGGCGGCCCAGCCGGCCGGGCTCGCACCGCTGGTACGTCTGCGAGCGGGCCGCGACGGTGAAGCACAAGGACCCCGCGTCGGGCGCGATGGTCGTTGAGCTGCGGTCGACGGGGACCCAGACCGTGGTCGGCCCGAGCCTTCACCCGGACGGCGAGGTGTACGACCCGCTGGAGGGCGAACCAACCGCCGTGGCCGCGGCGATGCTGGCGGCGTGCGTCAAGGCGCTTGCCGACGCCGTGGTCGAACGCCGCCGCGGAGGGGATTCCGCGCCCACACCCACGCGCCCGGAGCCGCGGTCGCCGCCGAGCGCCGATCTCGTCGAGCGCCGGGCCGCGGCGTACCTCGACGCAATGCCGCCCGCCATCTCCGGCCAGGGCGGGCACGGGCGGACCTACGCCGCCGCGACGGCGCTCGTGCACGGGTTCGAGCTCGAACCCGAGACCGCGCTGCGGATGCTGCTCGAGCGGTACAACCCGCGGTGCGAGCCGCCGTGGTCGGAGAAGGAACTCCGCCACAAGGTCGAGGACGCAGCCTCCAAGCCGCACGACCGCCCGCGCGGATGGCTGCTCGAGTCGGAGTCGATCACGCAGGCCGCCCCCGGCGTGGACATCTCGGCGCTGATCGCCAGCGAGGCGCCGCCCCAGCCCGATGCGCCGGAACCGTGCGACCCCGGCCCGCTGCCGCCGGAGCTGCTCCGCCTGCCCGGGTTCGTCGGCGAGGTCATGGACCACTGCATGGCCGGCGCGCCGTACCCCAACCAGACGCTCGCGTTCTGCGGCGCGCTCTCGCTGCTGGCGATGATCTCGGGCCGGAAGGTCCGCGACCCCGGAGACAACCGCACCAACATCTACCTGCT
>CAYQAD010000452.1:0-1619 GCA_964415125.1 uncultured Phycisphaeraceae bacterium
CGCGAGGCCCTGACCCGCTCGGGCGTGCAGGTGACCGGCCTCGACGCGGCGACGGCGATCACCCGAGCGCTGCACACGACGAGCGATTTCCCCGCAATCTTCGCCGACACCGCGAACCGGGTACTGCGCACGGGCTACGAGGCCGCGCCCGCGACGCTCAAGCAAATCGCCCGGCAGGCGAGCGCCAAGGATTTCCGGGCGAAGACGAGCATCCAACTCGGCGAGGCGCCGACGCTGGAAAAGGTCGGCGAGCACGGCGAGTACAAGAGCGGGACGCTGGCCGAGGCGAAGGAGGCGTACAAGATCGACACGTTCGGCAGAATTGTGGGCCTGACGCGGAAGGCCATCATCAACGACGACCTCGGCGCCTTCACCGATCTCGCCGGCCAGCTTGGGCGGGCCGCCGCGGATTTCGAGGCGCAATTCATGGTCGACCTGCTGACCGCCAACGCGGGCGCGGGGCCGACGATGGACGACGGGACGGCGCTGTTCCACGCCGATCACGGCAATTTGGCGGGCACCGGGGCGGCCCTCGATGCCGACACCCTCGCCGCCGCCCGGCTGGCCATGC
The DNA here is from genome assembly GCA_964415125.1 of uncultured Phycisphaeraceae bacterium. Lineage (GTDB taxonomy): Bacteria > Planctomycetota > Phycisphaerae > Phycisphaerales > UBA1924 > CAYQAD01. The sequence goes on from CAYQAD010000452.1 coordinate 572, forward strand.
GGCGGCAGACGGGCCTCTCCGGGCGCCCCATCGCGGTCGCGCCTAAATACCTCGTCGTCCCGCCGGAGCTTGAAACCACGGCCGAGAAGCTGCTGGCAACGATCAACCCGGCGAGCACCGACGCGGTCAACCCGTTCTCCGGGAAGCTCGAATTGCTCGTCGAGGCCCGGCTGAGCGACACCGCGGCATGGTACGTCGCCGCCGATCCCGCGGCCCTGCCCGGCCTTGAGTACGCATACCTCGCCGGCAGCGAGGGGCCACAGACCGAGCAGCGGGCCGGGTTCGAGGTCGATGGCGTCGAGATCAAGGTCCGGCTCGACTTCGGGGCCGCCTTCCTCGACTGGCGCGGCATCTACCGCAACGCGGGCACCGCCTGATGACGGAGCGCGCCGACATCGAGGCCGCCCTCGCCGCCCTGCGCGCCGCGCGCGCCAGCGGGGCGCGCGAGGTGACGTACCAGAACGGCGCAAACGGCGTCCGCCAGACGACCGTATTCAAGACGGACGCCGAGATCGCGGACGCGATTGCCTACTTCGAGCGGCGCCTTGCGCGGCTGGTGCAGCCGACGCCGAAAATGACGTACATTCAAGGAGTTAAGATGCAATGAGGAACTACGTTCAACCCGGCAGCGTCCTGACCGTGCCCGCCCCCGCGGGCGGGGTCGCGGCGGGCGATCCGGTCCTGATCGGCAACCTGTTCGGCATCGCGGCGACCACCGAGGCCGCCGGCGATCCGGTGGAGGTCTCGACGACCGGCGTGTTCATCGTGCCGAAGGCCGTGGTGGCCGCGACGCTCGGCGCGGTCGCGTATCTGGACGCGGCGGCGGGGAAAGTGACGACCGACGACAACACGGGCAGCAAGGTCGTCTTCTCGGCGACGCAGCGCTTCCTCGCCGACCGCGTCTTCGACCTGCTCGAGACGGAGTTCAGCCCGAGCAAGCGGCCGGTCGCCTTCACGCTACCCATCGACCGGGTGATCGGCCTGCGTGACTGAGCGATTCCGGGGATGATGCCCGCGGATGCCGCCCGATCCTTTCATGCTGGTCCTC
>CAYQAD010000453.1:0-1614 GCA_964415125.1 uncultured Phycisphaeraceae bacterium
CGGCATTGAGCAGTCGGCCCAGATCCCGCTCGATGGGCATGGCTTCCCGCTCGGCGTGACGTTCACCAATGGCGGGTGGGATGTGTCGGTCACGATGACGGGGTTTGTGCCGACGCCGGGTTCCTCGGCGATCATCGTGCTTGCAGGCGTGATCGCGGCGCGCCGCCGTCGGTGACGTGCACGGCTAGGGCAGTTCTGCAACCGCCTCGGCGATGGCGTCCAAGAACTGCTTGCCGAAGGTGGCGACCTTCTTCTGGCCGATACCCTTGATCTCGAGCATCTGCCAGGTGTGCTCGGGTTTGGCGCGGGCGAGCTCGCGGAGGGTGGCGTCGGAGAAGACGACGTAGGGGGGGACGTTGTTTTCTTGGGCGATCTCCATGCGGAGGGCGCGGAGGCGTTCGAAGAGGGCGCGCTCGTCGGGGGCGAGGGGTCCTAGCGCGGCGGCGGATTGGGTGCGGTCGCGGCGTGAGCGGGCGGATTTGGTTCCCGGTGGGATGGCGAGGATGACCGTGCGCTCGTCCTTGAGGACTTCGAGTCCAGCGGGGCCGAGCTGGAGGGTGGGGTACTCGCCGGCGGAGCGGGCGAGGGCGTCCTGCTCGACGAGTTGGTCGATGAGTGCGCGCAGCGCGGCGGCCGAGTGCTGGGCGAGGATGCCGAAGACGGTGAGGGACTCGTGGCCGAGCTCGCGGACGCGTTCGGTCGCTCGGCCTCGGAGGACGTCGACGACGTGGCCCGCGCCGAAGCGCTGGCCCGTGCGCGCGACGGCGGAGATGATCTTTTTGGCGACGATGTCGGCGTCGGGGAGTTGCTCGGTTTCGCCGAGGCAGACGTCGCAGGCGTTGCAGTTGGTGGGCTCGTAGGTCTGGCCGAAGTGCTCGACGAGTGCGCGGTGTCGGCAGCGGGTGGGGTTGGTGAAGGCGCGCATCTGCGCGAGCAGGGCGAGTTGGGCGTCGACGTGGTGCTGGTCGACGCCGGCTTCGGCGGCGGACTGTTCGATGAGTCGTTGCCAGCGTTGGGCGTCGTTTGATGAGGTGAGCAGGAGGCACTCGGCGGGGAGGCCGTCGCGGCCTGCGCGGCCGGCTTCTTGCTGGTAGGCCTCGATGGACTTCGGGATGCCGACGTGCGCGACGAGGCGGACGTTGGATCGGTCGATGCCCATGCCGAAGGCGACGGTGGCGCAGACGACGTCGAGGCGTTCGTTGACGAAGTCGTCCTGGACATCGGCGCGCTTGGTGGGATCGAGCCCGGCGTGGTACGCGCGGGCGTCGATGCCCTTGTTTCGCAGGGTTTCGGAGAGGCGTTCGGTCTCGGCGCGGCTGAGGCAGTAGACGATGGCGCCGGACTTGTCGTGGCGCTCGATGGCGGCGGCGACCTGGTCGGCGGTGCGGTTCTTGGCGGCGACGCGGTAGGTGAGGTTGGGGCGGTCGAAGTCGCCGACGAGGACGTCTGGATCGCGCAGGTCGAGCTGGCGTGCGATGTCCTCGCGGACGCGGGGTGTTGCGGTGGCGGTGAGGGCCTGGAAGGGGACGGAGGGGAAGACGTCGCGGAGCTCGCGCAATCGGCGGTACTCGGGGCGGAAGTCGTGGCCCCACTGGCTGATGCAGTGGGCCTCGT
>CAYQAD010000454.1:0-1591 GCA_964415125.1 uncultured Phycisphaeraceae bacterium
CGGCTGCTCGCACCTGACGATGTTCGTGGACGTGCAGGGCAAGGCGCTGTTCTGGCTCGTTGCCGCATGGGAGGACGACTTCACGGGCCATGTGATCGACTACGGCACGGAGCCGGATCAGCAGGCGGGGGAGGCTGGGTACTTCACGCTCCGCGACATCCGCAAGACGCTCGCGACGTCAGCGCCGCGGGCCGGCGTCGAGGGCGCGATCTACGCGGGGCTCGAGCGGCTATGCAACCGAATGCTTGGCCGAGAGTGGAAACGCGACGACGGCGCGGCCGTCCGCATCGACCGCTGCCTGATTGATGCGAACTGGGGCACGTCGACCGATGTGGTCTATCAGTTCTGCCGGCAGAGCCCGCACGCCTCCCTGCTGCTGCCGAGTCACGGTCGGTACGTCGGGGCCAGCAGCATCCCGTTCAGCGACTACAAGCGGAAGCGCGGCGAGCGCATCGGTCTCAACTGGCGCGTGCCGATGGTGACAGGCAAGCGGGCCGTCCGGCATGTCGTTTTCGATACCAACTTCTGGAAGAGCTTCGTGCACGCCCGGCTGGCGGTCCCTATGGGTGACCCGGGATCGCTCGCGCTGTTCGGGAACAAGCCCGAGGCCCACCGCCTGCTCGCCGAACACCTGACCGCGGAGTACCGGGTCAAGACGGAGGGTCGCGGCCGCACGGTCGACGAATGGAAGCTCCGCGTGGCCGGGCTCGACAACCACTGGCTCGACTGCTTGGTTGGTTCCGCGGTCGCGGCGTCGATGCAGGGGGCGGTGCTCTTCGGCACAGATCTGAAGCCGACATCGAAGCCACGCGTGCGACTGTCGGAGCTGAAGCGTCAGCATTCCTGAACTTCCGCGCGACTATGTCCGCCACTTCTTCGACCAACCGCGTAGTCGGTAGGTGATGGCCCGCTCCATCGATGGAGCGTGCGACACATTTTCGACCTCGCGCAGATATAGACACCGTGGCAGACACCGATTCCAACACACCCGATCTCGATGACGCGATCGCCGAGAACGCCGCCGGGCCGGCCAAGGCCATGGTGGATGGGCAGTCGGTCGAGCAGCATTCGCTGAAGGACCAGATCGAGGCCGACCGGTACCTCGCGAGCAAGCGGGCGAGCCGTGGCCGTGGCCTTGGTGGTCGGCTCGTCAAGCTGACGCCGCCCGGGACAGTTGACGGTCTGGGCAATGACGGGGGTGCGGCCTGATGCTGGGCGGTCTCCTCGGCAAATCGAAGCGGGCCTCAAAGGCCGTAGCGACCACGACGCGGGCCGTGCGAGCACGGTTCGACTCGGCCCAGACGACCCCGGACAACCGGCGTCATTGGGCCGCTGCGGACGGGCTTGCTCCAAACGCCGCGGTCAGCCCCGAGGTCCGCCGCGTGCTCCGCAACCGGGCCCGCTACGAGGTCGCCAACAACAGCTACGCCAAGGGCATCGTGCTCACGCTCGCGAACGACACGGTGGGCACCGGGCCGCGGCTCCAGATGCTCACCGAGGACCCGAAGGCCAACGCCCGCGTCGAGGACGCGTTCGGCGAGTGGGCCGCCGCGGTCGATCTCGCCGGGCTGCTCCGCACGATGCGGATGGG
>CAYQAD010000455.1:0-1578 GCA_964415125.1 uncultured Phycisphaeraceae bacterium
GGGCGTCGCCCTCGCGCCGCAGGACACGCTGGTGTTTGTCGGCTTTCTCGCGGTGGTCATCGGGATCGCGCTCTACGCGACGCGTCAGAAGAAGCAGACCGGGTCGGACTACTTCCTCGGCGGCCGCTCGCTGCTCTGGCCCATGATCGGGCTCTCGATCGTCGCGGCAAACATCTCCACCGAGCAGCTCGTGGGCATGGCCGGCCAGGGCGCCGGCGATGTCGGCCTGGCGGTCTCCAACTGGCAGCTCTGCGGCTCGCTCGGCATCATCTTCGTTGCCTTCACGCTCATGCCGCGCTTCCTGCGGGCGGGCATCTACACGATGCCGCAGTTCCTCGAGCAGCGCTTCAACCCGACAGCCCGGACGATCATGTCGGGCTACACCGTCATCATCTATGTGGCGATCATGCTCACCAGCGTGTTCTACTCGGGCGGCATCACGATCCGAAACATCTTCGATGTGCCGCTGTGGATCGGCGTGTCGTCGCTCGCGCTCGCGGCCACGGCGTACACCGCGTGGGGTGGGCTCCGCGCGGTGGCGGTGGCGGACCTGTTCTTCGGCGCGGCCCTGCTGGGCGGCGGGGCGTACGCCTTCTTCCTCGGGCTCGATGCCGTGGGTGGTTGGAGCGTGTTTGCCGAGTACAACGACTCGCGTCTCCACATGATCAAGCCCGCCGACGACGAGGCGCTGCCCTGGACGGGCGTGGTCGGCGGCATGTGGATCGTGCTGATCTACTACTGCGGGCTCAACCAGTTCATCGTCCAGCGGGCGCTCTCGGCGAAGAGTCTCGCCCACGCGCAGGGCGGCATGGTCTTCGCGGCCGGGCTCTGGCTGCTCGTGCCCTTCTTCATCGTCATGCCCGGCATGATCTCGGCCCAGCTCTATGCCGAGGAGCTCGGCATCGGCACCGGCACGATGGCCGCCGACGAGGCATTCCCGACCCTGATCCGCAACCTGATCCCCGAGGGCGTTCGCGGCTTCATGTTCGCGGCGATCGCGGGCGCGGTCATCAGCTCCCTCGCCTCCATGCTCAACAGCGCATCGACCCTCTTCACGATGGACATCTACAAGGAGCGCATCAAGCCCGACGCGACCGACACGCAGATCCTCTGGATCGGGCGGGCGGCGGTGCTCGTGTGTGTGGTCATCGGCGCGGTGCTCGCGACGGTGGTCGATCGCCTGCCAAACTTCAAGGGCGTGTTCGACTTCATCCAGCAGTTCCAGGGGTACATCTGGCCCGGCACGGTCGCGGCGTTCCTCGGCGGGCTGCTGCTGACTCGCGCTCCGGCGATCGCCGGCACCGCGGCGCTGCTCGTCGGGCCCGCGGCGTACGGGGCCCTCCAGCTCGCGGGCAAGCGTGGAGTCCACGAGATCCACTTCCTGCTGCAGGCGCTGATAGCCTGGGCGGTGGCGTTCGGCGTCGTGTGGCTGCTCACGCTGGTCAAGCCGCGGGAAGAGCGCTGGACGCTGCCGATGCTCGCCGAGATCGAGCTCAAGCCCTCGGGTGTCGCGAAGGTCGCCGCGGCACTCGTCGTCGCGGGCGTCGTCGCGTTCTACGCCGTGTTTTGGTGAGGGCC
>CAYQAD010000456.1:0-368 GCA_964415125.1 uncultured Phycisphaeraceae bacterium
AAGACGCGCTCGCGCACTTCGATAACACCGTCGGGCTCGTCGCGCTCGACGACAAAACCCTCCAGGTCACCCTCGAACGACCGACCGCGTTCTTCCTCGACATCTGCGCCTTCGGCGTCCTCAGCCCGGCGCACCCGCCGTCGGTCAAAGACAACATGCGCTTCGACCCCTTCAGCGCACGCGTCCAAGTCGACTCCAACTGGACAAAGCCCCCGGACCTCGTAACCAACGGTCCCTACACCCCCGTCTCCTGGCGCTACAAGCGCGAGATGTACCTCGAGCGCAACCCCTACTACCACAAGCCAGAGCAGGTCATCTCGGACTCCATCAAGATCCGTGGGGGGCGGGGGGGCAGCACAGCGGGGCTG
>CAYQAD010000456.1:378-751 GCA_964415125.1 uncultured Phycisphaeraceae bacterium
GTCGCCGACATGCTCGAGAAGAAGGCCGCGGGCGAGTACGACAACATCCACGCGTTCTCAACCTTCGGCACGTACTTCTGGGATCTCAATTGCCGGCCCTTCCTCGCCGACGGCCGACGCAACCCGCTCGCCGACCCGCAGGTCCGCCGCGCCCTCGTTCACGCCGTCGATAAGGTCCGCATCACCGAGCAGGTCAAACGCTCGGGCGAAAAGCCCGCGACCGTCTTCGTCCCCCCCGATGCCATCCCGGGCTTCGACTCACCGCCGGGCCTGCAGTTCGACCCGGAACGCGCCCGGCAAGAACTCCGAGCCGCGGGCTGGTGGGACCGCCAAGGCGACGGCGTCATCCGCAACGAAGACGGCGAGCCCTTCC
>CAYQAD010000456.1:765-1578 GCA_964415125.1 uncultured Phycisphaeraceae bacterium
ACCGGCTCCTACCACCAGGACATCGCCCTCGCGATCGGTGCCGACTGGAAGCAGCACCTCGGCCTCGACTCAACGCTCGACGGCAAAGAGCTCAAGGTCTACCGCGATGAACGCAAAGCCGGCAACTTCATGGTCGCCCGAGGCGGCTGGTTCGGCGACTACGGCGACCCCACAACCTTTCTCGACCTCCACCGCACCGGCAACCCAAACAACGACCCCGGCTACTCCGACCCCGTGCTCGACGACCTCCTGAACAATGACCAGGACACCGCCGACCCCGAAGCACGCATGCGCCTCCTCGAAGAAGCCGAGCGCTACACCATGATGGAGACGCTCCCCGTCCTCCCCATCTGGCACTACAACTACTACTACATGTACCGCCCACCAGTCGATAAAGACGGCCTGCCGAACGCCGGCGGCCTCAGAGGCATCTCCCAGCACCCACGCCTCGTCCAGTACTTCTGGAAGCTCGAGGTCATCTCAGAAGAAGAAGCACGCGCCGCACGCGAAGCCGCCGGCATGACCGCAAGCACGACCGGAGCAAGACGTTGACCGGCCTCATCATCCGCCGCCTCGCGCAGCTGCCCATCATCCTCCTCGTGGTCTACACGATCACCTTCATGCTCTCCTGGGCACTCCCCGGCGAGGCGCTCATCGACGATGAAGGCCGACGCCCACCAGAGGCTGTCCTCGACGCGATGCGCAAGCAGTACGACCTCGACGACCCCTACAAGCTCTACGTCAACTACCTCTACAACGTCACCGGCGCCAAGTGGACCGTCGACACCATCCGCGCCGACGTCCTCGGCAACC
>CAYQAD010000457.1:0-1577 GCA_964415125.1 uncultured Phycisphaeraceae bacterium
GGTCCGCCTCGCCGATGATGCCCCGTTCTTCGAGGCCGAGGACTACCACCAGGACTACGTCGAGCGCACCGGGCGTGCATGCCACGCGATGAGGCCGATCGGCGAGATGCCCGAGTAAGTCCCGCGGCTTGGGGCGGACATCTCTGCTGCGCTAAATCTTGACGTATCCCATCGCATCCGCCCTTGGCGGGTGTTTTTTCGTCGCGGGGAGTGGGGTAGATTGGGGCGGTGCATGGTGCACTCGAAGGGAGGCTGGCAATGAGACTTGGACGGCACATCGCGATCGCGGCGATCGCGGCGATCGCGGGTACAGGCGCTTCGGCATCCGGAGCGCTCATCGTGCACGACAATCGCGACCAGTCCTTCCGCTGGGATGCGGCGGTGGACGCGTTTGGCGATTTCATTCCCGGCACGTTCCTGGATGTTCGCCTGCCCGCGGCGACGCAGTCGGGCGCAGGAGCGACCACGTCTTCGTTCGGCTTTGTGGTGCGCGATCCGCTGACGTCGAACGGTATTGCGGACTGGGGCGTGTTCGCCGCCACGCTCGGCGGGGGGATCGCGGCGGGCAACACGGGGTTCCCGGTTGGAGGCTCGTTCCTGTTTCCCGCGCGGACCTTCGCCATCGGCGACACCGTCGGGCCGGATGCGACCTTCACCTTCGAAGCGCCGACCACAGCCTTCACGTTCGCCGAGACGACACCGATGATCGGCGACCGCGCGATCGTGGGTGTGCTCTTCGACATCGAGGGCAGCACGCACTACGGCTGGATCGAGCTGAGCGTCGAGCCAAACGGCCGATACCAGCCCACGGGCTGGGCGTGGGAGACCGACGCGGGCGTTCCAGCGGAGGTCGTTGCGATCCCGGGTGTCGGCACGGCCTCGCTGATGATCGCGGGCGGCATCGCGACCAGACGTCGCAGGCGTTGAGCACCGCGCCCCTCCTCGTGCTTCCGTTTCGTCTCGTTAGACTCGCGCTGCGGCGCGAGTTTTTTGTGCGCACGCATCTCCAAGTACAAGGGAGCACGGGCCATGGGTGAGAAACGGGTCGAGCTGACATGGCACCGCGCGGCATTGCCCGACGATCTGCCCGAGGGGCGGGTCATGACCGTGTCGATCGATCGGGGGGACTCGGTCAAGCAGATCTGCCTCACGCACCACAAGGGCGAGTACGCGGCGCTGGACAACGCCTGCCCGCACCAGGGCGGCCCACTGGGCGAGGGCTCGATCGAGTGCAACGATGACGGCGAGTGCATGCTGCGCTGCCCGTGGCACGGGTGGGACTTCGACCCGCTGACGGGCAAGTCGCCCGGCGGCTTTGAGGACGGCATCGAGACCTACCCGGTCGAGGTGCGCGACGACGGCGTCTACGTGGGCATCGAGGGCGATAAGCCGCACGAGCGGACGGTGACCGACGTGATGGCCGAGACGATGGTCGCGTGGGGCGTGACGCACGTCTTTGGCATGGTCGGGCACAGCAACCTTGGGCTGGCCGACGCGCTTCGGCGGCGATGCAACGACGGGCAGATGGAGTACATCGGGATCCGCCACGAGGGGGCGGCGGCGTTCGCGGCGAGCGC
>CAYQAD010000458.1:0-1577 GCA_964415125.1 uncultured Phycisphaeraceae bacterium
TGGGCCGATGGCCCGATAGCCCTGAATCGCTGCTTTCTGATCTTTGTTCTCTATTTGTTTGTCTGTAGGAGCCGCCCGTGAGCGACGCGTCGACCCCCGGAAACACCCCGAGCCCTGAGTCCCAGATCCCCGATTTCGACCCCGCGATGCCGCACCACGCGCAGCCGCGGCTGCGGTCGAGCGTGCGGGGCGTGCCGATGCCGGGGCAGACGCCCGAGGGCCAGCAGGTGATGATGCTCGCGCTGACGGACTCGCAGCAGATCGCCGACCGCCAGGTGGTGACGAACCCGCTCGCGCAGTTCTTCTTGCCGCACATGAGCGGGGAGCTGCCCATCGGCGAGATCGCGACGCGGGCGCAGCACGCCGCGAGCCAGCAGCAGGGCGTGCCCGAGCAGGCGATCGCGCTGCTCACCGAGGACAACGCCAAGGCGCTCGTCGCGCAGCTCGACCACGCGGGCCTGCTCGAGGGCCCGGCCTTCGACTCGCTCGTCCGCAAGATGCGCGACGACTTCGACGCCTCCGACACCCTGCCCCCGGGCTCGACGGCGCAGGTCGCCGACATGCTCGTCCAGCAGGCGATGCCCGAGGGCGAGCAGGCGACGGACGAAGAGAAGGCCGAGCGCGGCCCCGCGGCGCTGCGCGAGCAGATGGACGCGTGGATGAACGAGGTGCTCGGCAACGTCGATGACCCGTCGTTCGACGCGCTGCCGCGGGCGATCGTGGTGCCGCACCTGGATTACTTCCGCGGCTGGATCAACTACGCCCACGCCTACGGGCGGATGCGCGTGGCCGACCGCCCGGACCGCGTGATTGTCCTCGGCACGAACCACTTCGGTCGCGGCACGGGCGTCGTCGGCTGCGACAAGGGGTACGAGTCGCCGCTCGGCACGTGCGCGTACGACGCGGAGTTCGCGGGCCTGCTCGAGAAGCACCTGGGCGACGAGGGCGCGCAGAAGCTGTACGCGGAGAAGTACGACCACGAGCGCGAGCACTCGATCGAGCTGCACATGCCGTGGATCCAGCACGTCTTCGGCGACGCCGAGACGGGCGCGTGCCCGAAGGTGTACGCCGCCCTCGTGCACGACCCGGCGCAGCAGAACGGCAAGAGCTACGACGGCGCGGGGCTCGACCTCGAGCCCTTCGTCGAGGCGCTCAAGGCCGCGATCGCCGAGGCCCCGGGCACGACGCTCATCGTGTCGTCGGCCGACCTCTCGCACGTGGGCAAGAGCTTCGGCGACCAGGAACCCTTCGCGGGCGATTCCAACGAGGCGACGGCCTTCCGCGAGAAGATCCTCCGCCACGACCGCGAGATGCTCGACCTCGTGCAGAACGGCAAGGCCTCGGAGCTCGTCGCCTCGATGGCGTGGCAGCAGAACCCGACGCGCTGGTGCTCGGTGGGCAACATGGTCGCGGCGATGCTCGCGACGGAGGCCGAGCAGGTGCGGATCCTGAACCACACCGCTGCGGGCGACGCGCAGAACATGGCGATGGTCACGACGTGCGCCGCGGCCATCGCTTGAACGGTTCGATAGCCCCTCCGGGCCTCAGCGGTTCTGGCGCAGGCTGGTGATGTTGGA
>CAYQAD010000459.1:0-1556 GCA_964415125.1 uncultured Phycisphaeraceae bacterium
GGACCCTCCCTCAACATCCTCATCACGCTCATCTCCATCGTCTCCGTCGTCTTCGCCGGCCTCACCGTCGCCTACGGCCCCATCATCGGCTCCCTCATCGGCCTCAACTAACCCTCCCACATCCCGCCGCCCGGCCCAAAGGCCAAGCGGCGCTCAAGCCAGGCCCCACCCAACCCCCGCGACCCCCGTCGCGGGGGTTTTTCATGCGCCCCGATCCAAGCCAAACCCCACCCCCAACCCCCACTGCCGGAACCGGATTCACACACATCCAGACTGTTTTCATAGGTGTTCGGCGCGCAACGCAGCACCAAATGCGCCGGAACCCGCATCCACCGCCAAACCCGCCGCCGAAGCCCACCGCCAACAGGAGCCGCCGCGTCAGCACGTGAGACGCACGACCCCGCCCCCGGGCCACAGGCAGCCGTTGCCAGCCCGCACAAACCAACCCCCCCAGCGGCCGACACACGCCGCACACGGCAGGCCGGTCACAACACCAGCCTCGCCGAAAACACATCGCAAAGGACCACACACATGAACCCATTCGCCATCGCAATCGCCTCCGTCAGCACCCTCGCCGCGTCCAGCGCACTCGCCTGCGGCGGCTGCGGCTGCTCGGCCCACAAGCACAACAAAGAAGGCGCCGCGACCCCCGCCATGATGACCACGGCCACCGCCGACATCGTCGACACCGCCGTCGCCGCAGGACAGTTCAACACCCTCGCCGCCGCCCTCAACGCCGCAGGCCTCGTCGACACCCTCAAAGGCGAGGGCCCCTTCACCGTCTTCGCGCCCACCGACGCCGCCTTCGGCAAGGTCGACGAAGCAACCCTCAAATCCCTCCTCCAGCCGGAGAACAAGGGCAAGCTCACCAGCGTCCTCACCTACCACGTCGTCCCCGGTCGCATCACCGCCGCCGATCTCCTCAAGGCCGGCAAGGCAGGCTCCGTCCAGGGCCAGCGCCTCGTCGCCTCGGTCAACGGCGATGAGGTCCGCATCGCCGGCGCCAAGATCGTCGCCACCGACATCGAGGCATCCAACGGCATCATCCACGTCATCGACTCGGTGATGCTCCCCGCCAGCGACACCATCCCCCAGGTCGCCGCCTCCGCCGGCTCGTTCAACACACTCCTCGCCGCCGCCAAGGCCGCCGACCTCGTCGATGTCCTCTCCTCCGAGGGCCCCTTCACCGTCTTCGCGCCCACCGACGCCGCCTTCGCCGCGCTCCCCGCCGGCACCGTCGAGAACCTCCTCAAGCCCGAGAACAAGGCCGACCTCGCCGCCATCCTCACCTACCACGTCGTCCCGGGACGCGTCTACGCCGACCAGGCCCTCGCCGCCAAGTCCGCCAAGACCGTCCAGGGCGAGAAGGTCAACATCGCCGTCAAGAGCGGCAAGCCCATGGTTGAGAACGCAAACATCGTCGCCACCGACATCGACGCGTCCAACGGCGTCATCCACGTCATCGACGCCGTCATCCTCCCCCCCTCCCTGAACGCGCAGGCCCCGGCCAGCAACCCCGCCGACGTCCTCCGCACCGCCATCAACCGCGGCGCCCC
>CAYQAD010000460.1:0-1554 GCA_964415125.1 uncultured Phycisphaeraceae bacterium
TCACGGACCTGCGCCGCCGGGGGCTGGTCCGCCGCGACGAACACCAGGACTGCGCATCGCAGCTGATCCTCGAGGTGCTCCGCGCCTGGGACGGCTTCGACCCGGACCGCGGCACGCCGCAGGCGTTCGTGAACCAGGTCGTCTCGACCCGGGCCAACTCGCTGCTCCGACGGCGGGCGGCCAAGAAGCGGCAGCTCCGGACCAGCCCCCTCGACAGCGCCGCGTCCCGCTTGACCGACGACGCCGCGAACGGCCCCGGGCGCGAGGCGGCGAGCGATCTCCGCGGCGATCTAGACGTCGTGCTGTCGCGCCTCACGCCCCGGCAGCGCGACGTGTGCGACCAGCTGCTCCGCGAGAGCGTGTCACCGGCGGCCCGGGAGCTGGGCCTGCCGCGGAGCACGGTGCGGGACGAGATCGCGCGCATCCGCGTGGTGTTCGAGGAGGCCGGCCTTGCCGAGTACCTCTGACACCGCCGGCCCGCCGCAGCGCACTTGCCCCGCCACTTCGCCGCCCGTTCGCGTAGGTGGTCGGCGGAGGACCCACGCGATGAACGGATGCGACTGCATGGCGAGCTGCCTTCCGATGAGGACGATCTACCGGTTCCGGTTCACCGCCGGCGTCGACATGATCGAGGCAAACGAGGCCCTGCAACTCGCGGTGCTCGCAGTCGAGAGCCTTCGGGGGGCACCCGAAGTCCGCCTCGACGCGATGCGCGTGGCCGACGACGAGGAACGCATCGTCGCGATCGACGGCAGCTTCGGCGCGGGGCGGGACATCGCGAAGGTCTTTGTCGCGGTGTGCCGCCGGGAGTTTGGCGACGACGCGATGCGGGTGGACCGGATCGTCTCCCGCGGCGATTTCATGAGCACCACGACCGGGAGCGCGGCGTGAGCGGCGGCGATCGTGCTCCACTCGTGCGCCTCGGGCAGGGCGACTTCGAGCGTGAAATCCGTCCCGAGGATCTGGGCGGGATCGAACGCCGAGCGCACGAACTCGACCTCAGCTTCCTGATCACCGAGCCAGCGCCCGTCTATCACGCGAAGGCCACGGACAACCTGTCCTCGCACCAACTCGCCGACTTCCGGCGCTGCCCGAAGCTGTACCGAAGGAAGCAACTCGGCCTTGTTCCGCAGCGCGACTCCACGGCGTACACCCTCGGGCGGGCTGCGCATGTGCTGATCCTTGAGGGCCGGGAGCGGTTCGAGGCCGAGTTCGCGGTCGGCGGGCCGATTAACCCCAAGACGGGCCAGCCGTTCGGCGTGCAGACGAAGAAGTTCGCCGAGTGGGCCGCGTCGGTCGGGAAGCCGGTGCTGAGCGACGCGGACGCGGCGCTCCTCGAACAGATGCGCGCCGGCGTGCATGACCACGTGTTCGCCCGCGAACTACTGCGGTCGGGCGTCGCCGAGGGTGTGGTGCGGGCCGAGTACGGCGGTGTGCCGTGCCAGGCACGAATCGATTGGATCAACCCCGTCGACGGCCGCGGCATCGTCGATCTGAAGACGTGCAGCGATCTCGACGAGTTTGAGCGGGACCTGCGCCGTTACGGCTACGTCC
>CAYQAD010000461.1:0-1541 GCA_964415125.1 uncultured Phycisphaeraceae bacterium
AAGGCCGTCCCGACGAACGAGCCGCTCCCGCCAGAGGTCGCGGCCGTCCAGACCAATCAGGGCACGACCGTCGGCGTGCTCTCGGGAGAGGGCAACGGCGTGCTGCTCGTCTTCCTGCGCCATGCGGGTTGTCCCTTTTGCCGGGAGGCCGCGTCCGACCTGCGCGAGAAGCGATCGGTGATCGAAGAAGCGGGCGTGACGCCCGTGCTCGTGCACCAGGGCACCGAGGCCGCGGGGGCGGCCTTCTTCGAGAAGTTCAGCCTCGGCGACCTGCATCGGGTCGCCGACCCCGGCCGAAACCTCTTCCGAGCGATGGACCTCGCTCGCGGCAACCTCTGGCAGATCGGCGGGCCCAAGGTCATGCTCCGCTCGATGCTGGCAGCGATCCGCGGGCACGTCCCGGGCAAGGTCGAGGGCGACGCCCTCCAGATGCCCGGCTCCTTCGTGGTACGCGACGGCACCGTTGTCCTCGCGTACCGACACAAGTCGCAGGCGGACCGCCCGGCGTACGAGGCGATGGCCTGCTCAGTCTGAGCCGACCCACTCGCGCACACGCCGGAGCACTCCCATGCCGACCATCACCGCCGCCGCCCTCCTCGCCTCTGCCTCGCTCTTCGCCGGCGCGAGCGAGCCCGTCCTCTCGCCCGAGCAGCAGCTCGCCAAGGACCTCGGCCTCGAGGTCGAGACAAAAACGGAGCGCGCGATCGACGAGAAGATCGTCCGCGTCCAGGGCGACGCCGACACGATGCCCGAGCTGCGCGACGGCGAGTGGGTCCTCGGCGATCTCGTCATAGACTCGCCTCTCCCCGTCGGCTACCCCCGGCCCACGCCGCCCGAGGTGATGGAGATCAAGGAGTACCCCTCCGTTCGCCGGGCCGAGTACACGGGCGAGGGCATGCGCGGTGCCTCCAACCGCGGCTTCATGCCCCTCTTCCGCCACATCTCACGCAACGACATCGCGATGACCGCGCCCGTCGAGATGGACCTGCCCGGCTGGTCCGCCGCCGAGGGCACGAACCCCGAGGAATGGACGATGTCCTTCCTCTACCGCGTGCCCGAGCTGCGCGAGACGGGCACCGAGGGCGACGTCGTCATTCGCGACACCGAGCCCCTGACCGTCGTCTCGATGGGCACGCAGGGCGTCTACACGATGGGCGTCTTCAACCGCGCCCTCGCCGAGGTCGAAGAGTGGCTCGACGGTCAGACGGAGTGGGAGCGCGCGGGTGACCCCCGCTGGTTCGGCTACAACGGCCCGATGACCTTCCCCACGCTCCGCTGGGGCGAGGTACAGATCCCCATCCAGCGGGTCGAGTCCGAGCAGGAGCCGGTCGCGGAGGAGACCGCCGAAGCCACGGATACCGCTGCGAGCGAAGAGGGCGAGTGAGCCCGCGGCGCGTATCGTCCCTGCGATGCACGCCGGCACCGACAACTCGTACGACGTGGTCGTCATCGGCGGCGGCCACGCGGGCGTTGAGGCCGCCTGGGCCGCCGCGAACCGCGGCAGCCGGGTGGCCCTTGTTACCTTGGACGCGTCGAAGATC
>CAYQAD010000462.1:0-1529 GCA_964415125.1 uncultured Phycisphaeraceae bacterium
TCGCCAAACCTGATCGGCTCGGGCGGGACGCCAAGCATAGTCACGATCATTCGAGGGTCAAGACAGCCGCTTGAGAAAATCTCAAACTCCGCCCACAACGCCCGAAGAAAACCTCCCTGAGCCCTCCCAACGCCGTTTTTGACGCCAAGATCGGCCCGCTACCGCGTCGGTGTGACGCTCAGCACGCCGCACCAGATCGGCCCCACGCCCGCCCCACCGTTCTTCTTCAGGCATCTGCAGGCCGCCGACATCGTGGCGCCGCTCGTCAGCACGTCGTCGATCACGACCACATCCCGCCCGCCGATCCGCCTCGCCACCGATCGGCGCACGCGGAAGGCCCCTGAGACGTTGGCCACGCGTTGCGACGGCGTTACCGCCCGCTGGCTCGATCGGTGCTCCCTCGCCAGCGCCCGGACCACCGGCACGCCCGCCCCCTTCGCGACGCCGCGGGCGATCGCGAGGCTGTGGTCGATGCCGCGGGCCATTCTCCTCCGCCAGGCGGTGGGCATCGGGACGACGACGCCGTCGAAACCCGCTTCGCGCAGGCGCTCGCCGAGCAGCACGCCCAGGTCCTCCCCCAAGCGCCACCCGCGCTCGAACTTGATCTCCTGCACCCACGATGCGAGCTCGTCCTCGTAGACGCCGAGACGGACGGCCCGGGCCCACGCGGGACGCGTCTTCACGCACGACGCGCAGCCGAACTCCGTCTCCTCGTGGACGCCCACGCTCTGCCCGCAGCGTGCGCACGACGCGCTCACCGCCTCGGGCTCCCACCCCCCCATCACCATCCGCTGGCGCACCGGCACACGCGTCGGCGACAGCCACAGCGCCTCCATCTCCGCCCACCACGAGGGCTTCGGCGTGGTGCGGGTCTCCGCCTCGGATGTCAGTGTTTCTGGCGGCGAGCCGGACAACGGGGGCATGGGCGGTCGGGGCGGCCACACGAAGCCGCCCTCCTCACCCCGCGTCACCCCTCGCCCCCGAGCGCCTCGCGCAGCAACCGTGCCCGCTCGAGGCGGCGCTCCGCCTGGTCCATCGTGCGATGACGCGCCTTCTGCAGGTGCCCGGGTTGGACGAAGAGCAGCAGCTGCTGCACCTCCGCCGGGGACAGCCCCGTCGAATCGAGCACGCCGCTCACGACACCCAGGCGCACCTGCGAGAGGTGCTCCATCGCCTCGTCGGCCTTCATCAGCCGCGCGTTCCGCAACGCCCCGAGCGCACGCCACACGCGGTCCTCCAGGAACGCCCGCCGGCGCTCGAGCAGGTTCTTCCGCGCCAGCCGCTCGTACTCCACGATCCTCGGCACGATGTCACGCTCGAACCCCGTGAGCAGCTCCTCCTCCGTGCGCCCGAGCGTCGTCTGGTTCGAGAGCTGGAAGAAGTCGCCGACCGCCTCGGAGCCCTCGCCGTAGAAGCCGCGGACCGCGAGGCCCATCGCCTTCGAGGCCTTGCGCACCTTGTCCATCTCGCCCGTGTGCTTGAGGGCGGGCAGGTGCAGCATCACGGAGACGCGGATGCCCGTGCCGACG
>CAYQAD010000463.1:0-1517 GCA_964415125.1 uncultured Phycisphaeraceae bacterium
GCCGTGCCCATGAGGTCGTCGAACGCCTGCATGATGTCGCGGGTCTCGTTGTTCTCGTAGCGGTCGGAGCCGCCCGGGCCGAAGAACATGCTGGCGTAGGTGATCTGGGCGTTGCTGTTGGAGCCGGTGTAGAAGGAGCCGGCGCGCTTGGCGCTGAGGTACCAGCCGTCGGAGCCGGCCGATTGCACGATGAACGAGCCGCGGGGGCTGGTCGGCGCGACCTGCTGGGCGTCGGACTTGGCCAGGTCATCGGGATAGGCCGGGTGCCCGAGCAGCGCGGTGAGCGTCTGCTGGCGGGCCGTGTCGGTCACGCCCGAGCCGATGAGGCTGAATGTTGAGCCGGACGTGTCGGCGTGGTTTCGGCCCTTGGTGCCGAGGCTCGTGGCGCTGAGCAGCGACTGGTTGGACGCGACGTAGAACGCGGCCGGCTGGTAGCGGCCGAGACTGACGTTGTCGGCGTCGCGCGCGACGAACGGCACGCCGGTGGCCGCCGCCGCGTCGGGCACATCGAACCGCGAGCCGTCGACCGCGTCGTTCTTCGCCCAGAGCAGCATGGGCGTGCCCCACGCGTCGATGACGCTGGGCAGCTGACGGTGCGCGTCGGCCGCGGCGCCCATCTTGCCCGCGTCGGTCTGCGGCTGGAAGTACTTGCTGTCGGGCACGAAGTACGCGCCGCTCTCGCTCGTGTCGACGCCGATGAGGTTCAGGTTCACCGGCACCTGCCCGGTGGGCGTCGGCGCGGGGCCCACGAGGATCGTGTCGGCGGTTTCTTCGGCGACGACGCCCTTGGCAAGGTCGAGCATCGCGTTCTGCATCGCGGTCATGCCGCGGGTGTTGCCGTTGGCCCGGTCGCCCATCTCGGTCGGCGTGAAGTAGCCGGGCGCCCGGCCCTCGTCCTGGCTGAACACGTTCGCGGAGTTGGTGATGTTCGTGATGAGCTGCTGGGTGGAGGTCTTCCGCGCCACGTCGCGGGCACCGGCGAGCGCCGGCAGCACGATCGAGATCACGACCACGATGATCGCGATGACGACCAGCAGCTCGATGAGCGTGAACGCCGGGGCGCGACGCGCACGGCTGGGTGTACAGATGGGGCTCGGCACGAGACGGGTCCTCTCCCGGCGCGTCGGCCGGTCGGTCGTTCAGGGCAAGGGCGGGGCGACGAAACCCGAGCGCTCGTGGCACGCCGCGTCCAGAGACATATTCGCACGAGACGCCGGGAAGTTGCCTCCACAGCGCCCCAGAACACCAGCTCGCGTCGCCACCCCGCTCCGGATGGATGCCCGAGTATACGAACGGTTCCCGACAACTTCGTGTCGGGACACTGCAACTTGTCGCGATCCCAACCCCCTGGGGCTCTGGCCGCAGCCGCGCTGGAAGCGCAGGCCCGCCCGCCCGCAAGCCCCCCACTTTGCCCAGCCGGGCTGCCCCGCCCATACTGCGTGGCGTGAGCATCGCCCCTACCACACTCGCCGGAGCCGACGCGGAGGTGCGCCGGCAGGCCGCCCTCGCCGCCGGCG
>CAYQAD010000464.1:0-1514 GCA_964415125.1 uncultured Phycisphaeraceae bacterium
GGAGTGTGTGGTCGTCGGTGCACGCGGAGCTCCGGTACGCGCCGTACGTCGATCGGGCGCGGAGCGAGATCGCTCGGCAGCGGGAGCAGGAGCGCCGCCGCCTGCCCGCGACGATCGACTGGGCGCGGGTCGAGAGCTTGCGGACCGAGGCGAAGACGGCGCTAACGCGGTTCCGCCCGGCGACGTTCGGCCAGGCGGCCCGGCTCGAGGGGATCACGCCGGCGGACCTGACGCTGATGGCGGTGGTTGTGAAACGGCACGCGGGCGGGCATGATGCGTTGGCGACGGCCGGCGCGTGAGTGTGCGGGCCTCGCGTGGGGATACGCGTGGCGCATGAAGCTGTGATATCGGCGGTGACGACGGCGGTGCTGGCGGCGGGCGAGGGGCCCGGCGCGATGGGCATCGACCTGCTTTGGATTCTCGCGGCGGCGGCGGTCGTCACGATGGTGCTCAACCGCCTGAAGGTCTCGGCGATCCCGGGGTATCTGGTGACGGGCATGGTCGTGGGGCCCTACGCGCTGGGTCTGGTGTCGAGCCCCGAGTCGATCGCGGGGATCTCGGGCCTAGCGCTGGTGCTGCTGATGTTCGGCATCGGGCTGCACCTGGATATCAGCGGGATGCGCGGCGGGCTGGTGTCGATCGTGCTTGTCGGTGTGGGAACCACGCTGGCGAATGCGGTGTGCATCGCGCTGCCGTTGCTCGTGATCGGGCTCGATCCGGCGATGGCGGCGGTGGTGGGGATGGCGCTGTGCATGTCTTCGACGGCGGTGGTGATGAAGATCCTCGCGGCGCGGCGGGAGCTTCAGAAGGTGCACGGGCGGGTGATCTTCGGGACGCTGTTGATCCAGGACCTTGTGGTCATCGGGTTCCTCGCGCTGATCCCGCTGCTGGCGGGCGGGGATGGGGGCGAGGAGGCGCGGTCGACGATCGAGCTGGTCGGGAGCTTCGCGCTCAAGACGGCCGGGGCGGCGGGGCTGATTCTGGCGGGCAAGCTTCTGCTGCCGCGGGTGATCGCGGAGGCGGCGCGGGGGGGCGGCGAGGTGCTGCTGGTGGTGTCGGCGGCGGCGGCGCTGGCGGCGGGCACGGCGACGGCGGCGCTGGGATTCTCGGCGGAGCTGGGCGCGTTTCTCGCGGGGTTCATGCTCGCGTCGACGCCGATGCGGCATCAGCTCTCGGGGCAGATGGCGCCGCTGCGCGATCTGTTCATGGCGGTGTTCTTCACGACGGTGGGCATGAGCGTGGACCCGGCGATCCTGCCCGACATGTGGTGGGCGATCGGGATGGGCGTGCTCGTGACGCTCGCGGTGAAGGCGACGGTGATCGGCGGCGTGTGCTGGCTGGCGGGGCTTCGTGCGCCGGTGGCGGGGCTCGTTGGCTTGGGCCTCGCGCAGGCGGGTGAGTTCAGCCTGGTGCTGATCCAGGTGGGCGAACGGAGCGGCATCTTCCCGCCGGATTCGCGCGTGGATGACGCGACGATCGCGGTGGTGATCGTGACGCTGATCGTCACGCCGGCG
>CAYQAD010000465.1:0-299 GCA_964415125.1 uncultured Phycisphaeraceae bacterium
TGGCCATGTTGGCTGCGGAGAGAAGCTTGGGGGGTTTATAGCAGAATCGCCTGGGCGGTGTGTGTCCGCCCGACAACGACCGGGGGCGAGCACCTTGTGTGCTCGCCCCCGGCGAATTCGTACTTCAGATTGGGTAGATCGCGACATCGCCCGTCGCGACGGGCTCAGCCCTCCTCGCCAACGGACCAACGGAAGAACGCGCCGATGCTGCCGCTGTCCCCGAGGATCTCGCGGACCGTCTTGGAGGGGTCGATGACGTAGGGCTGCTCGAGCAGCGCGACTTCTGCAACGAACTTCTT
>CAYQAD010000465.1:309-1504 GCA_964415125.1 uncultured Phycisphaeraceae bacterium
GACGGGGATGTCGTCGGCCGAGACGCCGAGCGGACGGGGGACCGCTGCGGTGACGTGCATGCCGATCTGGCGGAGGGTCTCTTGCGAGACATCGCCGGTCGCGTGGATGAGCACGCCGGTCTTGCCGTCGTGGTGGATGTACGACCCGAAGGTACCCTCGCCCTCGACCTTGTGGGCGCGGGCGATGGAGATGTTCTCACCCGTGGAGATGCGGATGTCGTCGATGATCGCGGTCATCTCGTCGGTGGTCGCGACGTCGCCAGCGCCGGCACCGAGAGCGGCCTCGGCGAGCTTGTTGGTGGCGCTCACGAAGTTTTCGTTCTTCGCGGTGAAGTCGGTCTCGGCGCGGAGTTCGAGGATGGCGGCCCCGCCGTTGCCCACGGCGATGCCGATGCGGCCCTCGCCCGCGGCGCGGTCGAGCTTGGTCTCCATCTTGCCCTTGAGCTTCTTCCGGAGTAGGTCCTCGGCCTGATCGATGTCGCCACCGGCCTCACCGAGCGCCTTCTTGCACTCCATCATCGCAAGCCCGGTGCGGTTCCGCAGGGCCATCACGTCCTTCGCGCTGATCTGGGTCATCACAGTCGTTCCTCACATGTGTCGTGTCGCAGGCCGGGGTGCTTGGTGCCCGATCCTGACGGTGCTTGTGCGTGCTGCCCATGGCGGGCACCGAAGGCGACGTGCGATCGGGGCTGCCACTGGCTCATATGTCGATGGCCGATCGCCAGCGCGGTCGGCGGAGAAGTCTGCTCACTCCGACGCGGGCGCCGACGCCGCCGGGGCGGCCTCGGCGGTGGGGGCGGCCTGGTCGCCGCTGCCGCTCGCGTCGCGACCGGCCTCATCCGAGCGGAACTGGGCACGGCGGCTGCGGCGGGGGCGATCCTCGCCGCCCTCGTCCTCGGCACCGGCCTGCACCGCGGAGACGGCTCGGCTCTGCTTGCCGTCGTGGCACGCCTTGCACAGCTCGCGGATGACCACGTCGATGGATCGCATCGAGTCGTCGTTGCCCGGGATGGGGATGTCGACCAGGTCGGGGTCGCCGTCGGAGTCGACCAGCGAGATCGTCGGGATGCCGAGCTTGCGTGCCTCGCGCAGGGCGGTGGACTCGTGGCGGGCGTCGATGACGACGACGGCGCCGGGGAGGGCGTCCATGCGGCGGATGCCGTCGAGGTTGCGCTTGATCTTCTTCATCTCGCGC
>CAYQAD010000466.1:0-1501 GCA_964415125.1 uncultured Phycisphaeraceae bacterium
GGCGGCGGCGCTAGTCGGCGGGGGCTGGGGCGACCGAGGTGGCAGTTTCCGGGAGCGGCGGCGTGTCGCGGGGGAGGGTGATCGTGATGCCTAGTGATAGCGGCCCGTCGTCGCACGGACGGCCCGAGCCCCAGTGGATGGTCTCGGCGAGGCGCAGGAGTTGGACGGGCGGCGGCGCCCCCGGGCCGAGCGCAGTCGCGAGGGCTTGGGCGTCGGCCTGTCCCGAGAGTGATCGGGCGAAGCTCGTCGCACCTCTTTTGACCCAGGCACCCATCTGGGCACGGCGCCACTCGGCCGAGCCGGCGTCGCGCGAGATCGCGGCGAGCCACCAGGTGTCGGGTTGATCGGGGGGCTCGGTCTCGAGGAGTCGCCAGGCGATGGTGGCGTGGCCCGGCTCGATCCAGCCGTTGCTGGCGACGGTGGTGCGGATGGAGCGGTCGGCGTCTGGAAACGCGCCGGTGAAGCTCTCGATCATGGGAAGGCGTCTGCGTGAGCCGGCGAGGGTGTCGGCGGCGGCCTCCATGGCGGCATCGCCGATCGCGGCGGCGGCGACGCGATCGGCGACGTGGACCGCGATGCCGATGTCGATGGCGGGACGATCATCGAGCGGCGACTCCCAGATGAAGAGGGCGACGCTGCCGGTTGTGATCTCGCGCGCCGATTCGGTAAAGGCCGATCCCAGTGCGGGCTCGATGCGACGGAGGAGTGTCTCGAGCAGTCCCCAGCCGCCGGCGTCGACGCACATGGCGATGGGCGGCTCGTCGGGCGTGGGAAACCAACGCAGCGTGGTGGGAAGGTCGGCATTGCGCTTGCGCTCGATGGTGATGCCGATGCCACGATCGGTGGGGATGACTTCGGCGCGGAAGGTCGTGCCGAAGCCCGCGCCGTCGCGGGCGATGATGCGGAGGCCGGGCTCGGCGGCGGCGGGTTTGGCGGCGTCGAGCGCCTGGACGACGTTGGCGAGCCAGTCGCGTGAGCCGGCGGGGGCGAGGACGATCATGGTGTGCGATGCGCCGGCTTTGGGGCGGAGGGAGGTGAGCTCGTAGGCGCCGCGTTCGAGGGTGAGCAGCGCGCGGCCCGCGAGCATGGCGCGGGGGACGGGGCGGAGCTGGCGGCGGAGGCGGTCCTCGGTCTCGCGGGTGACCTCGGAGACCAAGGCCCAGCGGATGGTGCTGGCGGGCTCGGGCACGGCTGTGGTTGCTAGGGCTGTGGTTGCCGGGGCTGTGTCGGCTGGCGCGGGCTGGGCGGGGGTGGGCACGCGGTCGATCGCGAGCATGGCGTGGCGGCCGAGCAGGGCGTCGAGGGCGGCCTCGTTGTCGAGCTCGAGGGTGGCGGCGAGCTCGGACCAGGCACGCTCGGTGGCGGCGAAGAGGCCTCCCTCGAGCAGCGCGCCCGCGACGGCCTCGCCCGCGCGATGGACACGGAGCTCGGCGAGGCGATCGAGCGTGACCACGATCTCCGCATCGGGGATGGGGGCGGCTGGGGTGGGCTCGGTTGGGGC